>JAGHAJ010000061.1 GCA_021161545.1 Synergistota bacterium
AACAGACACCCATAAAGCTACTGCCATACCCACTACTGCAGCAATGTTGACCCTCAAATAGAACTTTAGCGCAAATACCACAAAGTACAGATTAACATCCCTGAGATCAAAACCCACATTAAAGACCCTGAGATAAGGTGCCCACGATGGAAGGAACTTCAATATTATATCCCCCACCAAAAGACCTATTATACCACCAATTATCACTATAAGTAATCCCATGCCAAAAGAAATCTTCATCGACCATCTCCCCTAAAATTTATTCAACCTCTGTAACACTTCCAATTACAACAGGCGTAATTCCCATAGACCTCTTTAGTAACTTCCTGATGCTACTTACTATTGCATTCTCAACTTCCCTCTCGGAGGTATAAAGTCCTTTATTCACTACATCAGTTATAGCCTGCCGACATTTATCCACTATTTCATCAGGTATTTCTGGGACACCTGACGTTTTAATTTCTGGGAGAGATCTTATCTTTCCACTATCTGCATCAACTGCCACAGAAACAAACACAGCACCGTTATTCGCCAGCTTGACCTTCTCCACCATAAAAGCTTCATTCACATCTACCAGTGTACTACCCTCTATGGACACTGCCCCAACACTTATATGCCCAGAGATAAAGGCATCTTCACCATTCACCTCCAAGACATCTCCATTCCTCAATATAAATATGTTATCTCTATCGACACCAACTTCTTCAGCCAAATTTGCATGCTCAAGTATGTGCCTTGGTTCCCCATGTATAGGTACAAAGAACTTTGGTTTAACCCATGTAAGCATCATCTTTAGCTCCTCTGCACCTCCATGTCCGGATACATGTAATCCCCAGTCATCTGCATACACCACATCTGCACCTTTCAGAAACAGCTTATTAACCACTTTATTCACCATGTACTCATTTCCAGGTATTGGCGTAGCAGAGATAATGACCACATCCCCCTTGCCAATGTCCACATAGCGATGCTCTCCCCTTGCCATCCTTACAAGTCCAGAAAGCGACTCTCCCTGGCTACCCGTAGTTATGACAACAATCCTGTTAGAAGGAAATGAATGGATAGTCTCTATGGGCGCTATCAAACCCTCTGGTATAGATATATAACCAAGTTCCTCAGCTATAGATACTATATTTATCAGACTCCTACCTACAAGAAAAACCTTCCTATTATGATGAAATGCAGCCATAAGCACCTGTTGAATCCTATGAACATTGGAAGCAAAAGAAGCAACTATTATTCTACCCTTTTTTATATCAAACACATTTTCTAACGACTTTCCAACTTCCCTTTCAGAAGGTGTAACACCAGGATATGTAGCATTTGTGCTGTCAGATAGAAGCAACAAAACTCCTTCTCTACCAGTCTTAACAAAACTGTAATAGTCCATAAGCTCCCCATCCACAGGGCTTTGGTCCATCTTAAAGTCTCCAGTATGAACTACTACACCCACTGGCGTGCATATCTTCAGCCCCACTCCATCAGGTATACTATGACACACCCTTATAAACTCAACCGTAAAGTTACCAAGCTTAACTCTATCCAGTGGTTTAACCACGTTCAATCTATTACCATAGGAGACACCTTTATCATCTAATTTCGCCCTAATAAGTGCCATAGTAAAATTAGTGGCATATATAGGAGGGACATCTATCTCCGGAAGTATATAAGGCAACGCGCCTATATGGTCTTCATGCCCATGAGTTATTATAATTCCCCTTATTCTCTCTTTGTTCTTTACAAGGTAAGATATGTCAGGGATAACAAAATCTATGCCAAAACCAAACTCTTGGGGCAACATAAGTCCTGCATCTATCACTATCATGTCCTCACCATATTCTAACACCATCATGTTCTTACCTATCTCACCTATACCCCCAAGAGGTATAATCTTCAATCTGCTATATTCCGGTATAACCAAAACCTCCTTCGCCCCGTTCTGTTTCAGGAAGTGCATCTACTTCTACAAACTTCACTCTGCTAACCTGTTGTATAACCATTTGTGCTATTCTATCACCTTTCCTTACGCGAAATACATTCTGTCCCAAGTTTATCAGTATAACCTTTATCTCTCCTCTATAGTCGGAATCAACCGTTCCAGGGGAATTTAAAACCGTGATACCAAACTTTGCAGCAAGCCCACTTCTCGGTCTTATCTGCGCCTCATATCCAGAAGGGAGCGCAATTCTTATACCCGTGGATACTGCCCTGAATTCCATTGGTCTTAATTCACAATCTTCCGCTGCATGAAGGTCCACACCTGCTGCACCTTCACTCATATAAACAGGGAAAGGGATACCATCCCCTTCCCTCTTTATCAAAACATCCACTATATCTGCTGCCTTCATCTTCCGCTATGTCTCCTACCACGATAATTCTTGGGTCTTCTTTCTGGTTGCTGTTCAGATTTGGGTAATAGTTCTTTCCTACTGAGGTTTATCCTCCCAAGCTTATCGATATTCTTCACCTTAACCATTACCTCATCTCCAACATGAAGCTCATCTTCAACCTTCCTTATCCTTCTGTGGTCGATCTCAGATATATGCAAGAGCCCTTCTTTCCCATTAGGCAACTGCACAAAGGCACCAAAATCCGTCGTCCTAACAACCTTGCCCAGCAAGACATCTCCCTCATTATAGTCAGTAGTAATATCCTTTATTATCTCCAACGCCTCTTGTCCACCTTCCTGCGTGGTAGAAGCTATGTACACCGTTCCATCTTGCTCTATATCTATTTTTACGCCAGTCCTCTCTATAATGTCTTTAATTACCCTTCCACCAGGACCAATAACACTACTTATCTTATCAGGACTTATGGTAGTTACTATTATAGAAGGAGCATACGGTGAGAGACTCTCCCTGGGTTTGTCTATAGCTCGGCTCATTTTATCCAGTATAAACATCCTACCTTCATGCGCCTGTCTCAAAGCCCTACGCATGGTATCCGTAGATATGTTCGGCACTTTTATATCCATCTGGAGAGCGGTAACACCCTTCGTAGTACCAGCAACCTTGAAGTCCATATCTCCATAATGATCTTCCATCCCAAGTATATCGGAAAGTACCACCGTTTTATCACCTTTCTGTATAAGCCCCATAGCTATCCCAGCCACAGCCGCCTTCAACGGCACACCTGCATCCATCAATGCCATACTACTACCACACACCGTTGCCATGGAAGAAGAACCATTGGACTCCAATATTTCTGATACCACCCTAACGGTATAAGGAAACTCTGCCTCAGATGGCATTACAGCAAGTATAGCCCTCTCAGCAAGAGCACCATGACCTATCTCTCTCCTTCCAGGCCCCCTCATAGGCCTTACCTCCCCAACACTATACGGAGGAAAGTTGTAATGGAGTATAAACTTCTTTGACTCTTTTGTGCTGAGCCCATCTATCAACTGTTCTTCTCCCACCATGCCAAGTGTAGTTGTAACAAGTGCCTGTGTTTCACCACGAGTAAACAGCGCAGAACCATGGGTTCTTGGAAGGATACCAACCTCACACGTTATTGGTCTTATATCTGTGTAACTCCTTCCATCTACCCTTCTGCCCTCCTCGACAATCCTGCGACGCATTTCAGCTTTAACAAGCTCATCCACAATAGAGTTCACTTCCAACTCCCTTCCTGCGTACTCCTCTCCAAGCATGTTCATAACATCAGCCTTCACCAGTGAGATTGCTCTATTTCTGTCCTTCTTACTGTGTATATCCAGAGCACTATTTACTCCATCTCTTGCCAGTTCAACAACCTTCCTAAAAAACTCCTCATCTTTTTCAGGTGGTTGAACAGCTATCTTTTCCTTACCAATCTCCGAGGCTATCTCTTTTTGCACATCTATAATCTTCTTTATATATTCAAAACCAAACTCTATGGCATCCACCATCACATCCTCAGAAACCTCTTTAGCCCCCGCTTCTACCATAACTATTCCTTCCTCTTTACCTGCAACAGTTAGATTTATACTGCTTCTTTCTAATTCCTCAGATGTGGGATTAACTACAAAGTTACCATCAACCATACCAACCCTAACAGCCGCAATTGGTCCCATAAACGGTATATCAGAAACCACCAAGGCAAGCGAAGCACCATTAATGGCAAGAATATCAGGTTGATAAACCATGTCCACAGACAGAACTGTGGCAACTACATGAACATCATTAAAAAAACCTTCTGGAAAGAGTGGCCTTATGGGTCTGTCTATCAACCTTGCAGAAAGTATAGCTTCATCACTCGGTTTACCTTCCCTCTTTATATACCCACCAGGTATCTTCCCCGCTGCGTAAAACCTTTCCTCATAATCAACCAAAAGAGGGAAGAAATCTATTCCTTCCCTCGGCTTATCCGACATAACCGCAGTAACAAGGACCACATTATCACCAAACTTTACCCACACTGCACCATTTGCTTGTTTTGCAACCTTACCAAGCTGAAAAACAAGCTCCTTACCTTCTCCCAACGATATTTTTTTCTCAAAAATCATGACAACAAAACCTACCTCCTGAGTCCCAGCTTGTTTATCAAGTCGTAATATCTCTTCTCATCTCTCTCCTTGAGGTAATACAACAATCTCCTCCTCTTACCAACCATCTTCATTAACCCTCTTTTGGAATGCAAATCCTTCGGAAACTTCTTAAGGTGCTCGGTAAGAGCCCTTATCCTAAAGGTTAGAAGTGCAACCTGCACTTCAGTTGAACCGGTATCACTTGAATGGATACCATACTCTGATATTATCCTGCTTTTTTCCTCCTTACTTAACCCCATAACAACTCCTCCTTATAAATTTTCGCCTTCCACCAGAGCTACCGTCAGGGCAAACGGGTAACCCTGCAGAGGCCAGTTTCATTTTAACACATCAAATTCTCAATAGCAATATTAAGAACCCGATAAACACCAGTCCCACAACAGTAGAAGCCAACACCCAATCCCCTATGTGAAGCTTCCCAAATAAAAGCGAAAAAGCCACCAAGGAGCTTCCAAACACAATACTCAAAGCAACTCTAAGTGAAGAACTTCTGACTTCCTTCACCATTTGCTCCATGTCTTTGTCCTCTATGAGAACCCTTATGTTACCCTTTTCAAATTTATCCAGCATGCGATTAGTCTTCCTCGGCAAGGCATACACAAGCTTTATTAGGTCAGAAAATGCCCTTTCTGCCTCCCGCCTTAGGCGGTCCGGACTATACTTGTTGAGCAACACCCTCTTTACGTAAGGTTGAGCAACCGCAAACACATCGAAATCCTCATCCAGAGTCCTTGCCACATCCTCTATGGTAAAGAGTGCCTTCCCAAGAAGGGCAAACTCTGCGGGTGTCTTTATCCCATATCTCAATGCTATTATCCCAGATTCATTTATAACTTCGCCAATATTTATCTCCTTTAATGGCCTGTGAAAGTAGTCTTCAATAAAGTCTTCTATTTCTTCTTTAAGACCACGTTCATCAACACTCTCATCTATCATCCCCAAAGCTCTATACGCATTGATCAAACCATCTGCATCCTTTGTTACAGCTGCTACGAACAAATCACCCAGAACATCCTTTAGCTCACTCCCAACTCTCCCCATCATCCCAAAATCCATGAACATAATTCTGCCATCAGGCAGAATTCCTATGTTTCCAGGATGGGGGTCTGCATGAAAGAAACCAGAGACAAGTATCTGTTTAAACACAATGTCTGCACCATCACGTGCAACCTTCTTCGCGTCTATACCATGAGCCCGCAAGCTTTCTATGTCAGTAACTTTTATGAAGTGAACAAATTCCATCACCAGCACTATATCAGAGCTCAAATCCGTATAGACCTTAGGTTCATAAACCCTGGGATCATCTTCAAACATACTGGCAAACCTTTGGGCGTTTCTTGCCTCTCGCTTAAAATCAAGCTCTTTCCTTATAGATTTTGCAAACTCATCCATAACCCCTACAGGGTCAAACGATGTAAATTCTGGAAAGCGCCTCTTTATCAATCTTGCAAGCGCATAGAGTATATCTATGTCAGTTTCTATTACCCTCCTTATACCGGGTTTCTGAACTTTAACAGCAACTACTTCACCACTCTTAAGAACAGCTTTGTGCACCTGGGAAATTGATGCGGAAGCAACAGGTACATCATCAAAGTCCAAAAATATCTCATCTACCGGACGAGGGAGACCACTATCCAACTGTTGCCTTATCTTATCAAAATCAACAGGAGGAACATTATCTTGCAACTTTGAGAGCTCCACAACATAGTCCATAGGAATAAGGTCTGGCCTTGTGCTTAACATCTGCCCCAACTTTATAAAGGTTGGACCAAGCTCCTCCATTGCCATTCGAACACGCTGAGGTGCAGATAGTGGTGGGTGCCCTAAAAACTCCCGTTCTTTTAGTTTTTCCGGAATAAGGTGAGCAATACCTATTCTCTCCACCACATAACCAAACCCGTACTTGAAAAACACCGTTAAAATCTGCCTATAACGTGACAAATGCCTATAATGTGTAAACATCATCTTCTCCTTTTTCCCAAAATATCCAAATAAACTTAATGCGTTAGCCATCCGTCGACTAACGCATTAAGTTTACAGCTATCTACCAAAAAGGCAAACGTACAAAGGAAATTACTACTTAGCACCTACACCATAGTAAAGGTCTGTACCTATATACTGAATTGTACCAGTTGATGTATCGTCGTCATCCATATCTTTGTCTATCTTACTTGCCGCAGATGCAGGTACAGATGGTGCATGCACATAATCATTATACTTTGTGCCGTTCCAATTCGTAGGGGTTGTGGTGGTAAGAGCATAAGCACCACCCCACGGGTCGTTACCCGGATCCTTTTCAAGGTAAGGCCCATCCCATCCTGTAGCAGTATCACTCATTAACTTGCTGATATTATCTGGCCATGTACCTACATCCGTATAATACACTATAACCGCTGTCTTAATGCTGTGAAGGTCCGCTTCTGCCTTTGATATCTTTGCCTTCTCTATGGTCTTAAAGGCATTCGGCAAAAGCATAGCTGCCAGTATCCCTATAATAGCTATAACAACCAGCAACTCAACCAGTGTAAAACCTCTTCTTCCACGCATATAATTATTCCCCCCTTTCTAAGCTCAACTAAAATTGTATCACCTACAACACAGCTCGTCAAGTGCCAAGTTATATCTACAGTAGATAGGTATGAAGATATATTCCAGTTTCAGGATGGTATAATAGATAAAGGTGATGGGGAAGAAGTGGAAGAGTTCTTCCAATATTTCATCATAAAGGAGGATAAAATCATGCTTAAACTCATTAGAAACACAAGCACCTCCCTCATATCAAAGGTACTACCCACCCTGACACAAGGAGATGCCACAAAATGAATCTCCCTATATCATACCATGACATCAGAAAAATTTCACCCAGAAAAGCAAGAGAACTTGTTAGAAAAATCCTGGAACAAACAAAAGGAAATGTGTCTGAAACCGCCAGAATCCCTGGTATATCCCGCCGCACAGTCAGAAGAGCAAGAGACGGATCATTAGACGACTTATCTCGTGCACCTAAACATATCCCTCATAAAACTGAATCTAATTTAGAAAACCTCATCCTACACGAAGCTAAAAAACCGGATTCAGATACAAAAGACTCGCTAACTACCTCCTTAACCAGTATGGACTCCCTACCTCCAAAAATACAATAAAAGCCATCCTTAAAAGAAATCAGCTCAAACGCAAAAAACCAGAGCAAAAAACAAAGAAACAAGACACCTCTATAACTAACTACGAAAAACTATCCCTATTCCAGGAACTCCAAATAGATACTAAATACCTACTCGACGCAAGCGCCCTACCAAAAGATGTATACAATAACATGAAGAAAAACTCCCTGCCCCTCTATGAGTGGAATGCTATAGATGCAAAAAGTAGAATGAGATTCACATCCTACTCCTGGAAACTCAACTCAATCTATGGCCTTATGTTTGTCCTGACAATAATTATGTGGCTCAGAATGCACAACACAAGAACAAAAATAAGAGTAAGAATAGACAACGGGAGTGAGTTCTTTAGCAGAAGCAACAGAAAAAAAGAGCAGTGGAACAAGATATTGGGCTTATTTGATGCAGAGATATATAATATACCAGCAAGGGCAAATACCTAATGGGAATAGTTGAAAACTCCCATAGAATTGATGATGAAAGCTTTCTGAATAGTATGTGGAGGTAGAAGTAGAAATACACGGGACTTTCTCACAAGAGCACAGGTGTGGCAAGATGTGTGGAACAAAGAGAGAAAGTCTTTTGGGATTGGCATGAAAGGAAAGACACTTTACGAGAAGTTCGAAGAGGCGCACGATAAGCTGATAAACAAAAAAATAGTGGACTTCCCTGTATTTATGATGGAAGACTTAGGAAAACTCGTGGACTCCGCTGTACTATGGTTCAGCAAATATGAACCTACTCGTCAACTCCTCCAAGGTGGTAAATATCTGCATACCAAGTGCCCAAGTTATATCTACCTTTTATGGAGAAGTATCAACTGTCTCCCCAATAACCCTATACCTCTCCTCTGCGTCCACTCCGCTTTGAAATAATCCAACAAACTTTTAAACTTTTGAAAAAGACCATATAAAAATCCAAAAAAAGCAGAAGGATTTCCAAGATAGATGTCGAATACATAATTTGGACAGATGGTCTGACAGATAGACCAATCTAATCCACAATAAGGAGGTGTTTGCGTGAAGATAGCAGTATTAGTAAAGCAAGTTCCGGCAACCGAAAAGGTAAAGATGGATGAAAAGACCGGAACAATGATAAGGAGTGGAATGGAAGCAGAAGCAAATCCATTAGACATGTATGCAGTGGAAGAAGCCGTCAGAGTGAAAGAAAAACTCGGGGAAGATACCGAAATTACAGTAATATCTATGGGACCTCCAATGGCAATCGACGCAATTAAAGATGCTTTATCCATGGGATGTGACAGAGGCTACCTCGTATCTGACAGTGCACTTGCAGGAGCAGACACACTGGCAACAGCATACACTTTATCCAAAACCATACAAAAACTCGGCGGGTTCGACCTAATCTTCACGGGAGAAAGGGCAACGGATGGTGAGACAGGGCAGGTAGGACCAAGCGTAGGCGCACAACTTGATATGCCCGTATTAACTTATGTAAGCAAGATAGAGGAACTAAACGGCACTCACATACGCGTAAGAAGAGCGATAGAGGGAGGATACGAGGTAGTAGAAGCACCTTTACCCTCACTAATAAGTGTAGTAAAGGAGATAAACGAACCACGAATACCAAACTTGAAGGGAAAAATAAGAGCTAAAAGAGCCGACATACCCACACTAACAGCAAAAGAGCTAGAGCTGGACACCTCAAGAATAGGATTAGAGGGTTCCCCAACAAGAGTAGTCAAGATATTCTATCCAAAGTTGTCAAGACAGACCAAGATAGTCAGCGGAAAAGATCCTGAGTTAGCAGTAGAAGAACTACTCAAGTTTTTAGAAGAAAAAGAGCTGATATGATAGGAGGGTCGAAATGAAGGGCAGCATACCAGAATATAAAGGCGTATGGACACTCGGGGAGCAGCGAGGCAAGGAGATAAGTAGTGTCTCTTATGAGCTCCTCGCATGGGGAAGAGGTCTTGCAGACAAACTCAAAACCGAGCTTTCGAGCGTACTCGTAGGACACAAGATAAGTGAAGAAAACATACAAAGCCTCATACACAGAGGAGCAGATAAAGTCTATGTGGTAGATCATCCTTTGTTAGAGCACTTCACACCAGATGGATACGGAAAGGTACTAAAGAAACTCATAGAGGAGTACAAACCATCTATCATGATTGCCTCTGCGACTACTATTGGAAGGACTGTAATGCCTGTCCTCGCAGCGATGATAGAAACCGGGTTAACAGCAGACTGTACAGGTCTCGACATAGAAGAAGGAACCGGCTTACTGCTACAAACAAGACCTGCGATAGGTGGAAACGTGATGGCAACCATAAAAACACCAGAACATAGGCCACAAATGGCAACCGTAAGGCCAAAGTCAAAGAGGCCTCTACCAGCAGATAATTCCAGAAAGGGTGAAGTTATCAAAAAGGAATATCCAGAGGACATATATAGTTCCAAGGTGAAGTTCTTAGAATTTGTGAAAGATAAGACTGCAGAGGCACCAATCCAAGAAGCAGATGTAGTCATCGCTGGAGGAAAGGGACTAAAGGATGGGAAAAATTTCAAGATGCTCTACAAGATTGCAAAGCTGTTGGACGGAGCAGTAGGTGCATCTCGTCAGGCAGTAGACATGGGATGGATACCCTACTCCCATCAGGTGGGACTTTCTGGCAAGACGGTAAGCCCAAGACTATACGTAGCAATGGGTATATCTGGTGCTGTTCAACATCTTGCAGGCATGTCGTCAGCTGAGACAGTCGTCGCAATAAACTCAGACCCAGATGCAAACATATTCAAAGTATCGGATTTTGGCATAGTGGGAGACCTATTTGACATAGCACCTGTACTCATAAGCAAGCTAAAAGAGATCAAGAATCAAAGAAAGTAAAGGGGGCAAAGAAATGGCGGAGTTTAACAAAGTAACACCCTCCCTGGTCAAGGAGTTAAGAAAGATAGCAGGGGAACGAGCCGTAATTTACGAAGACAGAGATGCGCTCCAGAGCTACTCTGCAGACGAAGCAGGTGGCGAATACTACTCACACATGCCAGAAGCAGTCATAAAACCTGAAAACAACAAACAGATATCACAGATTGTAGCTCTTGCAAACAAGGAATGTATCCCCATAACACCGAGAGGTGCAGGAAGTGGACTTGCGGGTGCAGCAGTTCCCAT
>JAGHAJ010000156.1 GCA_021161545.1 Synergistota bacterium
ATCTTGACAACCATACCATCCTCGTTGTAAAATCTAAGTCGTCGGGGCGTGGCGCAGTCTGGGTAGCGCACCTGCTTTGGGAGCAGGGGGTCGAAGGTTCAAATCCTTTCGCCCCGACCAGGGCGGGAATAGCTCAGTTGGCTAGAGCATCAGCCTTCCAAGCTGAGGGTCGCGGGTTCGAGTCCCGTTTCCCGCTCCAGTTGATGGGCTCCTGTAGCTCAATAGGATAGAGCAACGGACTTCTAATCCGTAGGTTAGAGGTTCGAGTCCTCTCAGGCGCGCCAGACGGTGGACGTAGCTCAATTGGTTAGAGCTCTGGACTGTGGCTCCAGTGGGTGGGAGTTCGAGTCTCCTCGTCCACCCCAGTAGAAAGTGGGTCGTTAGCTCAACTGGTAGAGCACCTGACTCTTAATCAGGGGGTTACAGGTTCGATTCCTGTACGACCCACCATTTTTATGCTCTCATGGAAAGGCCACTTGCTGTACGGTGCCATGCCTTCTTGATAATCAGAGATATCAGGAAGGGATACAGAAACAGGTAGAATGGAAAGGCAACAGCACGGGGTATCAAGAGAAAGCTGTAAGGCATGTGGAATATTGTGTGCAACAGGTAAGGTATAAGCACCATTGACACAATACTAACTCCCACGGCATTCGAGACAAATATGTGCCAGAATTTAAAACTCTTCCTAAATATATATTTATGGACTGCAGAGGGTATCCATCCTTTCAAAGCAGCCGTCAAAGTGAAGTATGGAATATATGGTCCCATTGGACTTATAGAATAGCCCACTATATCTGAAATAGCGCCTACAAAGAGTGCATCAATGGGTTCAAACATAAAACCCGCTAATATGAGTGGGAGCATACCTATGCCAATCCTTACACCTTCCACACCAAATATCGTAAGTCTTATAGAGAAAAACCTCGTCAATATTATCGACAATGCAATAAGCATACCGTCAATAGCTACCCTTTTCGTTTTACTCATCCTATCACTTCCTTCCATATAGGCTAAACTATATGTAATTATACCACAAAACACCAAAAAATTCTGCATAGAATTAAGATAAATTGTGATGTAAAATGTCTGATAAGGAGGGAAATAACAAGCGATGATAAGTGGAATACTGCTATGTGCAGGCGAATCCAAAAGAATGGGAAAGGAAAAGCTACTACTACCGTTTGGTAGTAACACTGTAATAGGACACGTATTAAAGCAATACACAAATTCACACCTCAGAGAGGTAATAGTAGTAGTAGGTGCCAACAGAAATAAGCTTCTACCACACATAATAAAAGAAAAACACCCTAAGTTAAAAATCGCAATAAATGAAAATTACAGATACGGAATGCTATCTTCCCTCCAAGAAGGCATTAAAGTGGCTGGAAATTCAAACGCCTACATGGTGGGCCTTGGAGACATGCCTCTCATATGCACAGAGATAATAAACCACCTCCTCCTCTACTACAGAGACAACAAAATCGTGCAACCAGTTTATAACAACATAAAAGGTAAACCCGTAATATTCCCTTCAAATCTAAGAAACGAAATACTCTCGGAAGACCCCATAGGCAAAAGTCCAAGAGATATAGTAAAGAAACATCCAGATATGGTAGAACTGGTAGAGATCCCGTATAAAGAAATAATCATAGACATGGACACTATTGAAGACTACAATAAAATAAGAACACTGTATAAGGAGGTAAAGCGATGCTGAAAAAAGGACTGGTGCAAGTGTACACGGGAAATGGAAAAGGCAAGACAACTGCAGCGATGGGGTTAGCACTCAGAGCCATTGGAAGCGGTATGAAGGTGTGTATGATTCAATTCATGAAGGGCAGGATAAACTATGGAGAGCTTGAAGGCACAAAACATTTACCCGGTTTTGACATAGTACAGTTTGGCAGACCAGAGTTCGTCGATAAGAATAAACCCCTACCTATAGATATAGAAGAAGCAAAAAAGGGATTGAAATACGCAGAGGAAATCATAGAAAAAAGAGAATACGATGTAGTTATACTGGACGAGATAAATGTTGCAGTGGACTTCAATCTCCTTAACAAGGAAGAAGTACTGAAAGTCATAGACAAAAAAGGAGAAAACACAGAGATAATATTAACTGGAAGATATGCACCAAAGGAATTCATAGAAAGGGCAGACCTTGTCACCGAGATGAGGGAGATAAAACACCCTTACCAAAAAGGCATTCCAGCAAGGAAAGGCATTGAATTCTAACAAACAAGAAACATTATTATTCCAATAGTAGTTAAAGATACACCTAACCATACTGGGAGAGTGCTTCTTTCCTTAAGGAAAGCAATAGCTAATATCGTACCTATAAACGGAGTTGAGGAAGATATAGGAGTAGCAATAGAAGCAGGTATAATAGAAAGTGAAAGTGTAAAGAATATTGTTCCAACAGCTGTTCCAAGTATTCCTGCAATAGTAGCTTCCAACCAGACAAGAGGATGGTGAGGGAGCTCGTATCTACTTTTGTACCAGACAAAATATATAATCCACATAACTGTAGTAAGGATAAGAAGCCTTATAAACGTGAGACCCACAGGTGGTAAATAATTTGTGGTTATCTTAAGCATTATTATGCTTGCCGTCCACATAAAGTTTGCAGTAACTGCAAATACTACACCAACCCAATGCCCCCTCTTGTCAAAGACTGCATCATTTTTCTCCTCTCTTGTAGGTTTTGACAATAAATATATACCAAGCACTATCAATGTAGTAGCAGAAATCATCAACAATGTGATTTTCTCCATAAATACATAAGAAGAAAATGCCATCACAATTATTGGATACAAGGAAGCGAGAGGCATGGCTCGCGAGACACCAATCTTGTGAATAGCCATTATATACAGAGTATCACCCACAAGAAACGCAAGTAATGAGGACAAAAACAAATAGAGCCACACAACTGTAGGCAAGTTAGCAAGCATACTGGATGTAATCTGGGAACCAGAAAACAGAATATAAACAGCCAAGAATGTAACACCACCAGTAGTCCTGACAATATTAACGGTAAAAGCAGGATATTTATTCGCTATCCTCTTGTACAAAAGTGCAGCGACAGCCCAGCATAAAGCTGCCAAAAAGGAAAAAAACTCTCCCTTTATCATCGAGACCACCTCATCGATAGTATAATCCAAGCAATGCCAAAAGTATATACTCACAAAGCATAAAGTCAATAGAGATTGAATGTGATATAATGCAGAAAAGTGCTGTGCTGGAGCATAAATATGAAAAATAGGCATGCCTTTCATATCATTTTGAGATTTCTGGGGCCAGGATTCTTAATTACCATAGGTTTCATAGACCCAGGAAACTGGGCAACAAACATAGCAGGCGGAGCTGAATTTGGATACTCACTATTGTGGGTTATAACGGTAAGTACTTTCATACTGATACTCATACAGAGTATGGCAGCAAGGTTGGGTATTGCAACAGGAAAATCATTAGCTGTAAACATAAGAGAAAAGTTTCCGAGAGAAATATCCATTGTTATAGGGATAACCATCATAACTGCATGCGTGGCAACGGATATTGCTGAGCTCGTTGGCAGTGCCATAGGATTCAAACTGCTTTTTAATCTCCCTCTTTGGGCTGGGGCTGGAATAACGGTAGTATTAGAGATATTCTTCATCGTCACTCAAAGATACCACCGATTGGAGAAGTTCATCATCTCCTTCTTGGGTATTATATCTTTATGTTATTTAATAGAGATATTTATTGTAAAGCCCGAATGGACAAAAGTGATACCGGCAATGGTGGTGCCAACAGTAAACTCCAGGAACATCTACATAATAATGGGAATCCTGGGTGCAGTTGTGATGCCTCACAACATATTCCTGCACTCAAATATCATACACAGCAGACAATGGGGGAAAACAGAAGAAGAAAAGAGAGCACTGATAAAATACGAAAGACTGGATACAAGTATAGCCATGTGGGTAGGGTGGGCTGTGAACTCTTCCATGATAATAGTGGCTGCATCTGTATTCTTCAAAAACGGCATAAAAGTAAACAGCATACAGCAGGCGGCAGCAACACTTACTCCATTAGCAGGATGTCTATCCAGCACATTATTTGCAATAGCACTGGCATTTGCTGGCATCTCATCATCCATCACATCCTCTATGGCAGAGATAAATGTAATAACTGGATTTATGGGCAAACCCGAGGACCCATCAACCACAATATACCGCGTATCTGCATTTATCACTGCCATACCTTCCTTCGTCGTTATCTTACTTGGCATAGATACATTCAAACTACTCATATTCAGCCAGGTGATACTCAGCATTCAACTTCCGTTCACTCTTATACCTCTACTAATACTATGTAGAAGTAGGGAGATAATGGGAAACCTCAGAAGTAACGCAACAGAATTTCTCCTTGCAATTGCAGTCTCCACACTGGTAACAGGACTGAACATCTACCTCGTAAAGAGCCTATTTTAACCCCTTATCAGGAGTATAGGCTTTTTCACACGATGCTTAACTGCATTAGAGACACTACCAAGAACAAAGTCTGCTATCCCTTTATGCCCATGCGTAGCCATTGCAACAAGGTCGCAATCAGACTCCTCTATTTTCCTCAATACCTCTGGAACAGGTTCTCCTTCTGCCATAGAGAAAATCACATCAATGCCAGCCCTTCTCAGGAACTCTACACCATCTTCTAAACACTTTTGTGCTTTTGTGAGCATAAATCTTCTCTGGTCTAATGTGTGTGCATGCACCACATGAAACAAACATACTTTTGAAGAGTGTATCTTAGCAAGTTCCCTTATATGCCTTAGTATAGCATCATCTACAGGAGAACAATCAAGCAACACAAGAATGCTCTCGTACATTCTCATCCTCCTCTAAATCTATTCACTCTTCATATTACATCAAATCTTCCCAAAAAGTCAAAACTAAAATCGAGTATCTGTGGTATAATTAGCGCAGAGGGGGTCTGATATGGTCAAAGTGGTATTTTCCATGTTTCTGATAATAAGTGGAATCATCCACCCAGAAAGTACATTTTACACTCCAGCCACCGGCTTGTTCATCTCAGAGATAGGAAGGTTCAACTATACGGATGGAAAAATCACACATGTAAGGAGTCTTACAAATCCAAAGGCTGAAACAGTTCTATCCAAGCTCATGGACCCAAAGGGTATAACCCTATACCAGAACAAGTTGTGGATAGCAGATGTGAAAAGGCTACTAATACTGGATATCCGAACCAACAGAGTCTCTTCCATTGAAGGCAAGCTGTTCTCACCACATCCAGAGTTCTTAAACGATATATGCCAGGTGAATAATTCTATATATGTATCAGATACAAAGAAAAACGTTGTGTATAAAGTGAAAGGCGGAAAGGCAATAAAAACCCTATCTATCCAAGCTCCTAATGGTATCTCCTACAATAACAATACAAGGAATACCTATATCGCCACATTCACAAAGCCCGGTAGAATACTCCAGATAAAGGGGAAATCTGTAAAAAAGATATACGAATCAACATCCATCAGTGGAGCAGATGGTCTAACACTCTGGAAACAAAAGCACATTATTTTTGTATCTGGATTTCTCTCTGGTAATATACTGGCTATCTCTCTCAAAGACAGAAGAATTGTAGGAAACATATATGGCCTCTTTAATCCTGCAGACATATTCTTTAGTGAAGAGCAAAAAATACTATTCGTGCCAGAGATGGGAAAAAACAGAATCCTTATATACAAAGTAAGCATAAGGGGAAGCTAAGATTTTTCTGCCTCCCCATACCTTTGCAGTACTTCTTGCAGCCTACAGACTTCTCTGACAAGTGGAAGTGTCCGTTCCTGTGAAAACATGGGAATGATGTTGGGTTCATACTCCAACAGCTTTTCCTCATAGGGCAACTCAAACACTTCTGAAAAGAGATTAAGGGTATCACCAAGCGTTCTTTCTACCTTTTTGACATCCTTATTCGAGCGAACGCGGTTGATCAAAAGGTGAACATAGGGTATCCCTATTTCCCTTGCAAGGTGGGCAGAGTGCTCAACAACTTTAATAGAATTGAATGTTGGATCAGTAACTAATACTGCCTGCTTAAAGCCCTTTGCTAACGCCCTTCCAAAGTGCTCTACACCCGCCTGCGTATCCATAAGGATGACCTCACCATCTCTAAGGTTAATATATCTTACAACAGCATCCAGTAAGGCATTTTCTGGGCAGAGGCATCCTGTAGCAGCCTGAACTACTGTCCCCATAACCAAAAGATTAACACCTATTGGCGTCCTCAATCCAAACCTATTCACGACATCACTAACATCAGGGTTCAGCGTAAGCATCAATCCCCAACCCTCACCCGGCCGTGCTCCAACTTTCTCCTCTATATAATCGAAGTTCTTCGAAAGAGGGACTATTCTATCCCCTTCTTCCGGTGGAACACCCAATGCATAAGGAAGGTTCATCTGCGGGTCTTCATCCACTGCAAGGACATTAAAACCTGCTTTGGCAAAGAGATATGAAAGCATCGCCACAGTAGTAGTCTTACCTGCTCCTCCCTTACCAGTGACTACTACCCTAAAACCATTTTCCTCAGTAGATTCCTCTATGCTCTCTCTTATCTTATCTGCTACTGCTTTAATTCTATCACGTCTATTCATCTCTCTACTTCTCCTCTTGTCATAAGAATGGTTCTCTTGCTGATATACTTTCTCCTGCAGTCTGGACACATATCCTTCAGCTCATCTTCTATATCAGGTTCAATCTTCCCTGAGGCACATTCTACCATAGGCTGAGGAGCAAAATACCTTCCGCAAACGCTACATCTCTTCAATTCAACTTCTGTATTACTCCAAGATGTTAAAACACGAACACCCTCGGTATCCTTGATCTCTATAGCACTGGTCGGGCAAACACTGGCACACGCACCACACCCCATACACACATCACTCTTTTCAAGAAACGGGGTGTTTATTTCCGTATATTGCCCTCTACCAATATAGTTTATCGCACTCACTCCCATAACCTCACTGCATACCCTTATACAAAGTCCACAAAGTATACACCTATTATGGAGTGGGTCCAAGGGACTAATTTTTTTAGGAAATCTCGTCCTGCTCACACCATACTTTTTTGCCAGCTCCTTTACAGGTTCAGCCATAGGTGCCTGAGCAAGATAAAGTTCTAATATAACCTTCCTATGCTGGATAATCTCTGGTGTATCAGTAACTATTTCCAGTCCATCAACTGCACGAAGCGTACAAGAAGTAGTTATACCTTTCTTTGCACCCTTTACTACTTCCACCAAACACATCCTGCACGCACCATAAGGTTCAAGCGCATCATCATAGCAGAAAGCAGGTATATCTATACCTTCCCTTCTTGCCACAGCAAGCATGCTTTCCCCTTCTTCTGCTTCACAGACCTTCCCATTTATAACCACTCTCACCATCTCTATTACTCCCCTTCAAGGCAGTCCTCGTACTCATCTGCAAAGTACTTGAGTGTGGAAATCACAGGGTTAGGTGCAGTCTGTCCAAGCCCACATAGAGATGCCTTCCTAATGGTTTCAGACAACTCCCCGAGTGTCTTTAAGTCCTCCTTTCTCCCATTACCTGCAACCAACCTATTCAAGATGTTTAACATATGGCGTAATCCTTCTCTACACGGAACACATTTACCACAAGATTCTTCATTGGTAAAACCGATAAAGAACCTTGCCGTCTCCACCATAGATGTATTCTCATCCATAACCACAATACCACCTGAACCCATTATAGAACCAAGCGCAGTAAGGTGTTCATAGTCTATAGGAGTAGAGAACAGTCTGTTTGGGATGCACCCACCAGAAGGCCCACCCGTCTGAACCGCCTTTACTCCCTTACCTTTCCTGCCACCTCCACCAATATCATAAACCACAGTAGATATAGGCGTTCCCAGTGGCACTTCTACAAGGCCCACTCTCTCAACATCCCCTACCAGAGAAAAGACCTTCGTACCATTGTTGTCCTTAGTACCTATAGAAGAAAACCAGCCGCTTCCCCTTGCAATTATTGCCGGTATATTGCTCCATGTCTCCACATTATTAATTAGCGTAGGTTTTCCCCACAAGCCCTTTTCTGCAGGGAAAGGTGGTCTTGGTCTGGGTCTTCCTGTCTTACCTTCTACAGAGGCTATAAGAGCAGTCTCCTCACCACAGACAAATGCACCTGCTCCTCTTGCTATAGTAATCCTGAAACTAAACCCTGTACCAAATATATCATTTCCCAAGAGGCCATAGCTCTCTGCCTGTTCTATTGCCCGTTTGAGTCTCTGTATTGCAAGAGGATATTCAGCCCTCACATATATTACACCTTCATCAGCACCAACTGCATAACCCCCGATAATCATACCCTCTATAATCATATGGGGGTCACTTTCCATCTCATTCCTATTCATGTATGCCCCTGGATCACCTTCATCTGCATTGCATATTACATACTTCTTATCACTGTCGCTCTGCGCAACAAGTCTCCACTTTATCCCTGTGGGGAAACCTGCACCACCTCTGCCCCTTAACCCCGAAGCCTCTATCTCATTTACCACCTCAGAAGGCTTCATCTGAGTAAGCACCTTATACACGGAAGAATATCCCCCAATTGCAATGTACTCCTCTATATCCTCAGGGTTGATAAAGCCTGCATCTCTCAAGACAACTTTCTTCTGTTTGGAAAAAAACGGCACCTCACTATAATATGGGATATTCTTCAACCCTCTGCCATAAGAAACAATCTCTC
>JAGHAJ010000147.1 GCA_021161545.1 Synergistota bacterium
CTTACCAAAGGGCCAGTAGGGATAGTCATAGCTGGTGGTACAGCTTTCTTTTATTTGTACTTTAAGCACGGATGGAGAGATGCTTTTGGTAAAATGGATATAGCAAGGGGTGTGCTATGGTTGTTAGCGGTGGCTGTACCGTGGTATGTGTATATGACATTAGTGCATGGTGATGCTTTTATAGATACATTTCTTGGCTATCACAATGTTACGAGATTCCTGGAGCCTGAGCATCAGGAAGGGGCACATTATTACTATTATTTACCGATTATCGCCCTTGGTTTTTTCCCGTGGATAGGTTTTATCTTTCCTATATTCAAGTATGTAAAGAGGGCTTGGAGTAACGATAAGTTTCTTGTTATATGGTCTTTATGGGTGTTCGTATTTTTTACACTTTCTCAAACCCGATTACCCTCTTATATTTTGCCTATGTTTCCACCCCTTGCTATACTCATGGCAAAGTACTTTTATGCTTCTATCAGGGATGATAAGTTCCCCAAGTGGTGTGCGTTTGTACCCTTGATAATAGCATTATTTATGTCCTTTGTGTTTTACAAGGCTAATAGAGTAGAGGGACTGAGTTATCAAGCTGCGATTACCCTTTTTACTGTAGTTGTTATAGCCCTTTCTTCTGTACATATATTCTTTGTTTTCAGAAGGATGTTTAATGTTTCGGTGTATGCACTTTATTCACTTGCTGTGTTTTTTCTTGTTTTTTCAGTCGTTGTAATCTTCCCGCTTGTTGGTCAGTATAACTCGACTCGGGTATTTGCATCTGACTTGAAGCGACTCGTAAAGCCAGAGACGGTCTTTATAATTCATGAACTGCATGTGCCAAGTGTCATATTTTATACGGACCTTGTCGGTAAGAAGATAGAAAACTTCGGTGCCCTCCTTAATAACATTAGGGTATGCAAAAAACGGGGTGAGAGGGTCATTATCCTTATGAGGAAATCGGAGTATTATAAACTCAAAAAGGTCTTTAAGGATAGTGTAAAAGCTGTGCGATTTTCTGGTAGAAAAGTGCTTGTAGTGGTGGAATGATGAAAAAGTATAGCGTTTCCTTTGTTTTTCCTATGTATAATGAGAAGGATAACATAGAAGAATCGGTTAGAAGAGCACTTAAGCTTGGCAGAGAGGTTACAGATGATTTTGAGGTTATTATAGTGGATGATGCTAGTACCGATGGTTCAGGTGAGATAGCAGACAGGCTTGCGGAGATCCATCCAGAGGTTAAAGTTATACATCATGAGGTAAACAGAAAACTTGGTGCGACCATTCGTACAGGTTTCTCCAATGCCACAAAAGAGCTAATATTTTACACAGATGCAGACCTTCCTATAGACTTTGATGAAGCCCGCATAGCTTTTGACATAATAAGGCAGGCAGATATTGTTACTGGTTATAGAATAGGAGAAAGAGAATCTTTGAGGAGAAAAGTGTTATCTGCTGGGTATAACTTCTATATAAGGCTGTTTTTTGGCCTTCGGGTGAGGGATGTTAATTTTGCCTTTAAGCTTTTTAGGCGTAAAATACTTGATGATATAACCCTCCATTCTGAAGGTTCTTTTATAGATGCAGAGTTCTTGATGGAAGCGGTAAGAAAGGGTTACCGCGTAAGAGAAATAGGGCTTCACTATTACCCCCGTGTTGCGGGTAAATCTACACTGTCCTCTGCTTCTGTAATATTGAAAACGTTGAAGGAGTCTCTAAAGTATTGGTGGCGGAGAAGGTTCTCATAGTAAATGCAGATGATTTTGGCTTACATCCTGCAATCAATGAAGGTATTATTTTGGCTCTTAGGGAAGGGATTGTAACTGATACAAGTATAGTTGCCTGTGGTTCTGCGTTTGAGGATGCCGTCAGCAGATTAAGGCTGATAGGTAAATATGATGTGGGGGTCCACCTTACAATTGTAGGTGAAAAACCATTGAGTTCTCCCGATGAAATTCCTACAATTGTAAATAGAAGTGAAGGTAAATTTTTTGCGGGGTATCGGGATTTTCTCTTAAGGTATTTATTAGGAAAAGTAGATATAGAGGATGTAAAGAAGGAGTTTCATCTTCAGATAAAGCGCGTAGTAGATGCAAGGTTGCATGTAACGCATCTTGATACCCATCAACACATACATCTTCTTCCTAAAATAGGGGATGTTGTTGTTTCACTTGCTGTAAGGAATGGAGTAAGTTATGTCAGATATCCTGTCCCTGATGAAAGGTTACCCTTTAACCTGAGAGGTATGGTATTCAGATTGTCCAGGTTTCTTGGTGGGCACTTATTGAAGAAACTGAGGGAATCTGATATTTGTTTTGCAGACCACTTTCTTGGTGTTGCTTATGGTGGTAAGCTTAATAAGGGCAATCTTTTAATGCTGCTTAAAGGCTTGCCTGGTGGAATAACTGAAGTTATGTGTCATCCAGGACTTGTGAGGGAGGGTGTTGATAAAGTTTATCCCTGGGGGTACCTTTGGGAGAAGGAGTTTGAGGCCCTTACAGATGCGGATATAAAGTCATACATATTTCGGGAGGGTATAAGGCTTTCTGGTGTTAAAGGTGTTGCTTGTCGTTAGTATGGTTGCATTGATTGGTTCTTTTGCTGATGCGATGTTGAAGCTTGGGACGAAAGATAGTGGGGGTGTGCTATTGAGATACGACACTATAAAGGATGTGTTTCGAAACAGATGGGTTATTCTGGGTATATCACTGATGGTGTTTAATACTATAATATGGATAAGGGTGCTTTCCTTTGTGGAGTTGAGCATTGCCTATCCACTTTATGCAACAAGCTACATATTTGCTGCAATGTGGAGTATGCTCATATTTAAGGAAGAGATACCCTTAAGGAGATGGATAGGAATATTTGTCATTATACTTGGGGTTTATGTGGTGAGTAGGGGATGATAAGGAATCTGCATATTATTGTTGCATCGGTTCTGCTTGGAGTAGGTGGCCAATTGCTGTTTAAAGAGGCGTCAAAATACATTACTGTGAATGCTGTATCTTTACACCTGCTCTGGCAGATGATAACGAATCTGTATGTTTGGTTGGCATTTGTGAGTTATGGGTTTTCGACGATATTGTGGATAGCAGTTCTTTCAAGAGTAAAGTTGAGTGTTGCTGAACCCATGCTCAGTATGGGATTTGTTCTTGTTGTGGTATTTTCCCATCTACTTTTTGGGGAGCAGATAACCTTCAATCACTGGGTAGGTGTAGGTATTATAACATTTGGTATAATATTGGTGGGTGAAGGTTAATGATATATATTGGAACTTCTGGGTGGTTTTATCGTTCATGGCAATCAGTCTTTTATCCTTCAGATTTACCTACCCATAAGTGGTTGAAGTTTTATGCAGTGCACTTTAATACAGTAGAGATAAACTCTACATTCTATAGGGTGCCCTCTGTCAATACGGTGAAGGGCTGGATAAGAAAGCTGCCAGAAGATTTCCATTTGACGTGTAAGGTAAATAGGATTATTACGCATAGAAAGAGACTGAGGGATGTTGAAAAAGAAGTGAGTAACTTTCTTGATATACTTTCTCCTATAAGGCAGAGGCATGGAATATTGCTCTTTCAACTGCCTCCATCTATAAAGATGGACTTAAGTGTGTTGGATGAATTCTTGTCGGGTTTACCTCAAGGATTCAGGTATTCTATTGAGTTCAGGGATAAAAGGTGGTTTAGCGATTCGGTGTTTGATGTACTTTCGAGGTATAATGTTGCCTTTGTATCGGTGAGCGCTCCAGAGCTTCCTGATGACATAGCAGTAACTGCAGATTTTATTTACATAAGATTTCATGGTAAGACTCGCTGGTATGATTACCTCTATTCGGATGATGAACTCTCCCGGTGGGCAAATAGGATAAAGGAGCATGCTGAAGAGCATGACGTTTACTGCTACTTTAACAATGATGTAGGTGGTTATGCTATAAGGAATGCCCGATACCTTCAATCTCTTCTTTCATAGTATGGGATATATTGTAGTCTTTTATGAAGTCTGGTGGAAATGTTCCCTTTTCTATCCCACTTATCATGTTGCTCAATATCACGTTTGCTTTTGTGTATGTGTCTCTTTCTATGTGCCCATGCTGTAGTGCATCCTCAAGCTCATTTCTGTCAAGGACGAAGTATCTGTTGTCAGGGAATATCCATACATCCAAGAAGAGGTCCAGCATCTCCAATGTGTCTCCTTCAAATCTCACATAATCTAATACATCACAGTAATACCCCTTGAATCTGTCTTGCTGGTCGTAAACTTTGAGGATATCATGATTGCCACCGATAGGTACAAAATATATCGTATAAAACCCGTTAGCTATGACTATTTTGTTATCTACCCTTATCGGGGATCGTAGTCCTTCAAATGTGGAATAAGCAATGATATTACCTGCTTCCTCGCCAAGCACGATATCATACCTAACCAGTGTCCTGTTTGGTATTCTC
>JAGHAJ010000201.1 GCA_021161545.1 Synergistota bacterium
AACATATCCCTTCTGGGAGACAAGATGAATTTTAATCTTAAGTATCTGGAGGCGCTCAAGGATGAGTTAAAGGAGCAGTTTGAGGCTCGGGCTGTTGCTTTTGACCAAAGGGCATAGGGGGAGTTGCGATGAGGTCCACTTTCTTTGGAATAGAGATAGGTGCAAGGTCCCTTTATACGCAGAGGATGGCTTTAGAAACCACAGGCCATAATATTGCTAACGCAAACACCCCCGGATATTCGAGGCAGCGTGTGGATATGGGAACAACTGACCCATTTACTGTTCCCTCATTTGAAAGACCAGCTACACCTGGCCAGATAGGTACTGGGGTTCAAGTGGAGCAGATAAGGAGGTTGAGAAACTTCTTCCTTGATTTGAGATACAGGCAGGAGAGTTCTACACTTGGGAAGTGGGATGCTATTTCCGAAGGTTTGAGGGAGGTTGAACTATTCATAGGAGAGCCATCGGATACCGGTGTGAGGAGTGCCCTTGATAAGTTTTGGGCAAGTTTAGAGGAGTTGGCAAACGAACCGGAGAGCCGAGCTGTGAGAGAGTCTGTGAGAGAGAAAACGGAAGTGCTTGTTTCTGCGATAAAGCATGTTGCAAATAGTTTGCAAAGTTATCGTGATGACATAAACAATGAAGTCAAGATGCGTGTAGATGAGATAAATAGCTTGATAAGACAGATATCCAACTTGAATGTTGAGATAATAAAGGTTGAAGGCACTGGGGACAATGCAAACGACCTGAGGGATAGACAGAATTATCTTGTTGAAAAGCTGGCTAAACTTATAGACATAGATGTGAAAGAGAACCCTGGTAAAGGGATAGTGGTCTCTACCGATGGTTTTGACCTTGTCAGGGGTATAAAGCATCATGAATTTGTTGTTCATCAGAATCCGGGCAATGATGGTTATTACGAGGTTAGGTGGGATATAGATGACTTTCCCGTTAGCAGTGATGTCAGTGTAGTTACTGCTGTGGTTTCACCGGATGCTGCTCAAAGATTTCATACCGTAGAGGTATTCCAGCTTGCCAATGAGCTTAGCCATAAGGTGGGGGATTCGACAGTTGCAAGTATTGCCTCTCCAAATGTCACTCTTGCTGCTCTTGGGTGGCTTGGCAAGAATGAGATGGGGGTCTTTGGAATAAAGGTAGGAGATAACCCAGAAGTTGAGATCACGGTGACTGGCGAGGATACCTTGCAGACGGTAGCAAATAAGATAAATGCTGCATACAATAATAGCAATGTTTCTTCTTCTCCTGATATTTCGGAGAATTGGGTAGAGGCACAGGTGGAAGAAAGTGTGACAGGTAATTACTATCTTACTGTTAAGTCCAACAAGCCGGGTGAATCCCACGGAATGACGATAACTGACCATATATCCGATATAGCTTATAGACTGGGCTTAATAGATGCAACGGGTAATACAAATGATATAGATACGCCTCAGGATGCAATCTTTAGGATAGATGGGGTTGACTACAGGAGTGCATATAATAGGATAGAAAAGGCAATTAACCAATCTACGGGTGAGGAAGAGACTATTACGCCTGGTGTTATTTACACACTTACGGGAGTAGGTTCTGCTTCTGTGAGTGCCAAGAGAGTTGTAGAAAATGGGAAACTTTATGGTCTCTTGAAGGTACGTGATAGCATAATACCTTATTACATGGAGCAACTTGATGATCTTGCTTACACATTGATAAATGAAATGAACGCTCAGCATAGAGCAGGATATGGTCTTGGTGATACCGATAGAGACGTAAATGGCATAAATCTCTTTGAGCCTTTGAGTGTGAATAAACCTTACGGTGCTGCAAAGGAGATTTCTATAAATTCTCAGATAGAGGAAGATCTTAACAAGATTGCTGCTGCTACAGGTGATGGATATGGGCATAGTGCAGGAGATGGAGATAATCAGAATGCACTAAAGCTGACGGAGCTGAAGCATAGAGGGATAATGAGTGGAGGGACGACTACATTCAGTGACTTCTTTGAATCTTTGTTGTCCAGACTTGGTGTTGACTCTGAAGAGGCTAAGAAGAACAATGAAAATCAGGAGACAATGGTTAAACAGATAGACCACAAGAGGCAGGAAACAAGTGGTGTATCACTTGACGAAGAAATGGCGAATATAGTGAAATTCCAGAGGGTTTACGAGGCCTCTGCGCGGTTTATAACTGTGCAAGACTCCATAATAAACCGTATTATAAATGGTATGGGGCTTGTCGGGAGGTGATTTGAATGAGGATTACGCAAAATATAGTGTATGATACTATACTTCAGGACATAATGTTTAACTACAGAAGACTATCCCAGTTGCAAAAGGAACTCGCAACCGGGAAGAAGATAGAGTATCCATCGGATGACCCTGTAGGCACAGTTAAGGTTGGCGAGTTTAACACATCTATAGGTGAGATAGGGCAGTATAACAAGAATATAGATAGTGCGAATTCTTGGATGAATTATACAGACAATGCACTTGACGAAGTTGGCAAGATTATGCAGAGGGTCAGAGAGATAACCATTTATGGAGCAGATGGTGCACTTTCGACTGTTGATAGAAATGCACTTGCAGATGAGGTAGATGAGCTCAGAAAACACCTCCTTCAGACGGCCAATACCGAGTATAATGGACACTATATATTTGCGGGTAGGAAGACTACCACGAAGCCGTTTGCGTTCAATGGTGCTGATGAAGATGTTTACATGGGTGATGATGGTGAAATAGAGAGAGAGGTTCAGAAAGGTGAGAAAGTTGTTGTTAATATAACTGGTATTCAGGCATTTATGCCGTCAAAGGTGAGGTATAGTGTTGAAAGTGATGAGTTCCCTGCGTTAACGACATTTGGGCCTGGAACCATTACGGTGAAGGTTGGACAGCAAGTTGCCCTTGTGGGTGTTCCAGCAGCTGCCACGTTGGAAGATATAGCCAATGCCTTTAACAATATGGCTGGTGACCTTTTAGAGGCAGAGGTAGTGGATGGCTCTGTGGCTGGAACCAAAAAGCTCGTCATAACTACTAAGAGCCCTTATAAGATAAGTTTTTCTGATACGGTGGGTAATGTTGCCTCTTCCACAGGTTTGACTACCAATACGCAAACTAAGGTGTATAAAGACAAACTTGATGTGTTTGAGATACTGAAAAACATCAGCGATAACCTCAGGAGAAATGAGGTAAGTTCGCTTTCGGGAATAAGACTTGAAGAGATAGATGAGTATATGGATAATCTGCTTGAGATGAGAGCACATCTTGGTGCGCGAATTAAGCGGTTAAATACTACCAAGAACCATGCAGAGGACAAGAAGGTTAACCTCACTGATTTACTTTCCAAGACCGAAGATATTGACATAGAAGATGTAATAATGAATCTTAATACATTACAGAGCGTTTACAGGGCATCTCTTGCATCTGGTGCAAGGATTATGCAGATGTCCCTCATGAATTATATGAAGTAAGGGGGGAGATTTTTGAAGATTGTTACAACGAGGTTTGGCGAGGTAGAGATAGACGAATCCAGAATCATAAACATGCCAGACGGAATACCAGGATTTGATGAGTGTAAGAAGTTCTTTATATTTGGTAGCGAAGAACAACCTATAAAGTGGTTTCAGAGTGTAGATAAACCGGAGGTTGCACTTCCTATAGTCAATCCGTTCCTTTTTGCCAAAGACTATGAGGTTGAACTTAGCGACGATGATGTGGAGTTTCTGAAAGCGGAGAAACCCGAGGATATTGCAGTTTTTGTTGTGCTTGTTATTCCCAGCGGAGACCCAATGGCAATGACTGCTAATCTCAAGGCTCCTATAGTGATAAACACGAAGGAGAAAATTGGCAGACAGGTGGTATTGATGGATGATAGGTATCCTATAAGGTACAGGGTGTTTGGTAAGGACGAAAAGCCTGCATCTTCTTCTGGAGGAGGGATGTAGGTATGTTAGTCCTTACGCGGAAGATAAATCAGAGTATCATGATAGGTGATAAAGTGGAGATTATGGTGCTGGATATAAAGGGAGAACAGGTGAAGCTTGGGATACAAGCTCCCCGCAGCATTGCTGTCCATAGAAAAGAGGTTTATGAGGAAATCCAGCGTGAAAACATCATGGCTGCCAGCTCTCAAGTTCTACCAGAGGATATGGGAGAACTTATCAACAAAGAAGTAAAGAAGTCCGTTAAGGATGAGGGAAAACATCCGAAAGTAAAGTAGGGAATTTCAAGGAAGAAACCCTCTTAAAGACCGCAAGGAAGCCTCAAGGAAGACCTGTTTGATTTTGTTCACGGATGACATCTTGGGCGCATGGATGCTGCATATTTATATAAAATTTCAAAGGAGTGAGGAAAGATGATTATTAATCATAATATTTCTGCATTAGATACCTACAGGCACCTTACGATAACACAATCTGAGATAGCTAATGCACTGGAGAAGCTTTCATCCGGTCTGAGGATCAACAAGGCTGCTGATGATGCAGCGGGACTTGCCATATCCGAAAAGATGCGTGCGCAGATAAAGGGTCTTAATCAGGCTGCTCGTAATGCACAGGATGGCATTTCTTTGGTTCAGACAGCTGAGGGTGCAATGGATGAGCTGCATGCCATCTTACAGAGGATGAGGGAACTTGCCATTGAGGCGGCTAATGATACGAATACGGCGTTTGAACGTGAACAGATTCAGAAGGAGATAGACCAGCTCAAGGCAGAGGTGGACCACATTGCTTACTATGCACAGTTCAATACGAGGAAGCTCCTGAGTGGAAATTTGTCTTACAATCTTTTGAAGACCACTGGAGATGCTTCTATTGACAAACTCTCTGCAGATAGCAGAACAGAGGCAGGGCTGTATCAGGTTGGAATATATCAGGCAGCTGATGAGGCAGAACTCGTTGGAGGAACTGCATTTCTGGTTAGTAGTGCAGCATCTATGGAAGGTAATACTGCTGCAGTGCTCCACACAGGTACGATAACGATAAACGGTGTTGCAATTCACCTTGACTCTGATGAGTATCATTCGGCTTCGGATAAGCTACAGTATATAATAGACAAGATAAACGAAAAGACATCACAAACCAATGTTAAGGCGGAGAAATATAAGGACCCTTACGATAGCAACATACAGCACCTGAGGCTTGTTCAGCTGGATACCGGCACTGATAATAAGATTGTTCTCGGTGGTGATGAGCAGACTTTAAAGGACATAGGATTCGGTTTGAGGAAAGGGTACCAGGGGAATTCAATACTCACCTCTACATGGGATAGAGTGACATTTACGGCATCAGGTGATATATTCATAAACAATGTGAATGTCTTTCATGTAACAGCAGGTGTGTCTTACACTTTGCAGTCCTTGGCTAAGATTATAAACGATAAGGCATACTTGACTGGAGTTAGAGCAGAAGCCATAGAGATAAGTATCGGTTCCGGAATACACAAATGGAGATTTCGTTTAGTGGAGGAGATACCCGGTATAGGAATAGATACGAGGAATACAACTGCGAGCATATGGTCGCAGCTTGGAGTTTCCGTTGCCAACCTTGATCTGGATGAGATACCTTCTCTTGGTAATACAGATACGGGTGTAAGGTGGTATGAGGGTAATAATGAAGGTACTTCTCTATTTGCTGCCAGTATAGGCGAAAGGATAAGAATAAATGGTAACTGGATTGATATCAGGAATGCAAAGAGTCTTGTCTCCATTGCAGATATCATAAATCAGGCATATCAGATTACCAATGTTAAAGCTGAGGTTGTAGGTGCTGAAATCAGTGGACATGCAAGGCTGAGATTGTATCAGGTTACTGCAGATACAAGAAACAAGATAATTATGTACGCAAACGATAATGGCTCTTCTGGTGGTGGACTTGATAAAATGGGATTTGGCATGCCGGATAAGACGGCGATAATAGATAGAAATGGAGGAGGTGCCCGATATACTACTGGTGTTAATGTCAAGATAAGGGTTTACTCTGCAGATGAGACAGGCCATCACATAAGTATAGCTGATGATGATGCGCTTATCATAGAGGGTAAGGGTAACAGGGTTACGCTGGATAAAAAGCAGGTTGGTCAGCACATATACACACCACTGAACTACGATTATACCAAGAGAGGTATGGGACTTGCAATGGACATATATGGGGAGAATACCCCATGGTATGCTCCGAGAAACTTCACAGTAGGGACTGTAAACCTATGGGGTAGTGGTGCTGAGATAAAGGTGATGTCAGACAATACCCTCCTATTCCACATAGGTGCGAATGCAGATGAGACATTGAGAATCGATATAGAACCTGTTAGTGCAGATGCACTTGGCATCTCTAATGTAGATGTTACAACCCATGGAAACGCAGAGCTTGCTATAGATGCCGTCTCTGAAGCTATAAACAAGGTTTCAGAGCAACGAGCAAAGCTTGGTGCTTATCAGAACAGGCTTGAGCATACTATAAAGAGTTTGAACGTCTCTGCTGAGAACCTGCAGGCAGCAGAATCCCGTATTAGGGATGTTGATATGGCACAGGAGATGATGGTTTACACCAAGTTGCAGATACTTAATCAGGCAGGCACTGCGATGCTTGCACAGGCAAATACTCTACCTCAGTCCGTGCTACAGCTCCTCAGGGGATAATGCCCTCCTCATTCTTTGGGTAGGGACAGTGGTTAGCTGTCCCTACTTATTTTTTGTGGTATAATTCAGTTTGTAATGACATCTTGTGTGAGGGAGATGTGATTGTGAGGGAGCATAACTTTCTTGACTCTAATCTGCAAATTATAAAGCATAAAGATAGAGAGCTCTTCTCCAGATTACGCAAGGTAAAGGCAAAGCAACCTCCGTTTGTGGAGTTTTTTCCGTCTAAGAGTGGTCCCATAATAGCGCGCCTCCAGACGGATGAGGGCAAGGAATATCTTCTTCACAGCTATTATGATCCACTTGCTGAAGGAGAAGGGGTTGTTAAGAGGATTAACTGGCGTGGTGTTACGCATGTGCTGATACTCGGCTTTGGATGTGGTTATCATGTAAGGGCAATTCTCAATAGGGTTGGAGAAGATGTTGAAGTGTATGTGATAGAGCCAGATGTTACACTCTTTAAGGCAGTCATAGAAAATATGGATATGAAGGACATTCTTTCGCATAAGAACTTGAAGTTGTTTGTGGGATTACAACCTATGGGTGTAGTTGGTATGTTCTACAAGGTTTTCAAAGTGCAGGACCTGAAGTCCATTGAAGTAGTGAAGCACCCTGTTTATGCGAGGCTTGTTTCGAGGTATTTCAATGAGGTAGAGAGGCGGCTTAAAGAGGCGATAAGGCTCCTACTTACAAATCTCATAACATCTATGGTATCTACAATAAGAGACCAGAGGAATATGCTTTACAATATAGACTGGATAGTGAAGAGTCCGGGTGTTGGTGAACTCTTTGGCAGGTTTAGAGGTAGGCCTGCTGTTGTTGTCTCTGCTGGACCTTCTTTGGACAAGAATATATACTATTTAAGAGGTATGGAGGATAGAGTTTTGATAGTTTCCACTGATACTGGCATGAATGCTCTTCTGTCGCACGGTATAAGGCCTCATATTGTTGCTGTGGGAGATCCATTTGAATCAGACTACAACTGCTTTATGTTTACCCCCCCTGAGGAAGAAGAGGGAATCTGGCTTGTTGCAGACCCAAGGGTTACACCTCGCATACTGAATCACTGGGGTGGAAGTGTAATGATTGGGGAACTTGGCTCCAGGTTTATGAACTGGTTGAAGCAGTTTGTCGGTGATAAGGGAACCCTTGTTGCATGGGGATCCGTTGCGACCCAGGCTATGAGTATAGCTGTCAATTTAGGAGCAAATCCCCTAATATTTATAGGGCAGGATTTATCTTTTGTTGATGGCAGAAAGTATGCTTCTTATACTTATGGGGATTATCTTGGCAACAATTATGTTCCCCTGAATGGAAAGGGTTTTACGCTTGAAAAAGACTTGTTTGATAGAGATGTTCCAACTGTCCACAATATGAAGACTTACAGAGATTGGTTTAACCAGCAGATATCTCAGTTACCTATTACAGTTATCAATGCTACAGAGGGAGGGATAATGAGGGAAGGTGTTATCTGCATGAGTCTTAGGGAAGCGCTGGAAATCCATGCTAAGGAGCCGTTTTATCCACGTGAAACCATAAACAAGATGATAAGGTATCCGAAGGCCGATAGGGACGCAAAGAGCGTGAGAGATGGACTTAGGCAGTTGCTGACTGTGGTAGATGAAATATACAATCTTGCGGTATCAGTGCAAAAGGAGATAGATGAGGTATTTGGAGGTGTTGAGGATCCAAACAAGTTAGAAGGGTTTAACTGGAATGAGATCCTCTTTAAACTTGAAAGTAGTGAAAAGGAGCTACGGGCCTTGATGAAGAAAGGAAGGTTCGTAGGTGATGGCTTTTTTGTGATACTACTAAACTTTGGTAGATTGATGGACAATGCACGTAAAAACCCCGATGAAGTGAAAAGGAATGCGGAGCAAGTGGCATCTTATATGGAACTCTTCAAAGGTGTGGAACAGATTGCCTTGAAGTATAGGAAGATGCTTTGTAACGCAATCGATAAGCTAAATGTGTTGATTCAAGGAGTGAAGGTACATGCCTAATTTCCCTGCATCTGTTGGGGCAGTTACTGTGCATGGAAATATCGCTTATGTCGTGGACCCGATAGGAAGCAAGATATGGATACTTGATAGGGATTTGCAGTTTGTAGATAGTTTTGGTAAAAGGGGTAGAAAGAAAGGTGAGCTGTTTTATCCCAACTCGGTGGCAGTAAAGGATAGTTTTATACATGTCGTAGACTCGTTTAATAATAGGATTCAGGTCTTTGATAGTGACTTTCGGCTTACGGAAATACATGGTAAAAGTGGTGTAAGATTAGGTGAACATACAATGCCAGTAGATATTATGTTTATTGACGATAACGCCTTTGTGCTTGAGAGGGATAATAATCGTATTCAGGTATTCTCTTCTGAGTGGAAACCTTTGTGGATGTTTGGAGGAGTCTACAAACCTCCAAGAGATGGTATTGCTACCTACCTTGGTTCAATAGATGAGTATATGGATGGATATGGTTTTCTTTATCCTGTTAGGTTTATAAGGGGAAGAAAAGGAGATATGTTTGTTGTTAATTCAGGAAATGATATGATTTTGAGGTTGGATAGCAGGTGGTGTAAGGTTGATGATACTGTCATATATCCTTACCCTTATTCTGTTGCTTTTATCTCTTCTGGTTATATAATAGTAGCTCC
>JAGHAJ010000134.1 GCA_021161545.1 Synergistota bacterium
TATAAGAAACAGGGTAAGGAGGAGGCATTGGGATGAGATACTGAAGAAGCTTGATGAGGTAGTAGATTCTAAAGATGAGGAAGAGGGTAAGCGGAAAATGAGGGTTTTTATTGAGAAGTGGGTAAGAACTATAGGAGCATATCAAACTTGAAAGGTAAGATAGACAACTATACCCAATTTTTGAGGTTTCCGGATAAAAGGAGAAGAGTACAGATAAGTTTCTCTATCTGTTCTTTAGCAAGAAGCGTGAGAGATAGTTATCAAGGAGGCTCAGATATTCTGGTGTTATACAAGAGGTGTTTGGGGAGTGAAAGGAAAAATGATAAAAGAGGGGTGACACAAAAAGGTTGACATTACCTTGGATTTTGACATTCTGATAAAGGCTTGATATTTGATGTTCTGCGGAGTTGAAGTGGAAGGGATAGTATATAGAATAGACTTTTAAGGTGTAGGTTGGTATTCTTTGTCTATGAGAATGACGATTACATCGTTTACATTGGTGTGCGTAGGCCCAGTTATGACGAGCGAATCTATTTTGTTGAAGAAGGAGAAGGAGTCGTTGTTTGAAAGATAAGAGAGTGGGTTTAAGTCTTTTTCTTTTGCAAGTTTAAGGGTCTTCTCGTTTACTATTGCACCAGCAGCTTCTGTGATACCATCGTTTCCATCAGAGGCAAGTGATACTGCAGTAAATCCTTTCCATCTATCCATTGATATGGCCAATGATAAAGCGAGCTCTTGAGCTCTTCCCCCTTTGCCATTTCCCTTCACGGTTACAGTAGTTTCACCACCTATGACGATCATTTCTGTCTTTCTTGTGTTTGAAAGTAACTCTTCTTTTATAATGGCAGCTATAACCTTTGCAACTTCTTTTGCTTCTCCTTCTACGAAGCTTGTGAGGTGGATGCCGTTTTCTATCCCATGTCTCTGAGCAGATTTGAGTATTTCTCTGCAAAAGTATCTATTGTCTGCTACAATCTTTATTAGGTCTTTTTGGAATGATTTATCTCCGGGCTTTGGTGTTTCAGGGATAAGGCCTCTTTTACCTCTTAACAGATGTTCTTTCACACTATTTGGAACTACCTCCCATAGGTTATATCTTTTTAATGTGCTTATTGCATCTTCGAATGAAGAGGGGTCTGTTACAGTAGGTCCAGATGCTATCGAGGATATCTCATTTCCTATGACGTCTGATAGTATAATGGTTATTACTGTTGCTGGGTGTGCAATTTGTGCCAGTTTTCCTCCCTTTAGGAAAGATAGGTGTTTCCTTACGGAATTTATCTCCTGTATAGTAGCTCCGCTTTTTAATAGCAGTTCTGTTACAAGCATTTTGTCTTTTAGAGTAATATTGTCAGGTGCGGGTAAGAGTGCTGAGCCTCCACCAGATATTAGTACAAGTAAGGTATCTTCAGGAGGGATACTTTTTGCAAAGTTGTACACTGCCTTTGATGCCTCTAATCCATTTTGATCAGGTATGGGATGTCCAGCTTCAATGACCTTGCATTTTTGTAGAGGTAGCGAAAAACCATACTTTGTTACTACTATACCATCTCTCAGATACCCTTTTAACATGTCTTCTGCTCCTTTTGCCATGGAACAAGCCGCTTTTCCTATAGCTAATAGGTGTATGTTCTCAGAGATAGGGAATCTATACTTGTCTATATACAAAGTGTTTTTTTCCACTTTTAGATGTTCTTTTACTATATTGTCCCCTCTAACCTTCAGAAGTGCTTCGCCTATTATATCCTTTATTATATCTCTGTTGTTCATCAAGGGTGCCACTGTATCATCTTTCTCTCCTTTTTAGTATATGGGGGAGGCCATCCTCCCCCGTTAACGGCTTACATCATGTGATTTGGCAGCCATAGTATGAGTTGTGGAAATACGCTAAATAAGAATAGCGATCCGATAATTATAGCTACAAAAGGGAATACTCCCCTTATTATGTCGCTCATAGTAATACCAAGTTCTGGTGGGGCGGTGCCTCTAAGAACGAATATGGACATTGCCATAGGTGGCGTTTGGAAGGCCATCTGTAGGTTTATGCATATCATCATCCCAGCCCATAGGGGATCAAATCCTAATGCTGAAATGATAGGGGTAAATATGGGTACAATTATAAACACTATGCCTATCCACTCTATAAACATTCCAAGTAGGAATACGATTAACATTATTACGATGAAGGCTCCCCACTTACCGCCGGGAACAGACATTATCAGGCGAGCTACAACATCACCTCCACCAGCGCTCATGAATACACCAACAAAAGCATAACACGCACCAGCTATTAGTACTACAAATGAGCTTACACGGAGTGTCTCTATTCCTGCCCGTTTTACCAGATTCCAGCTGAACTTTCTATATACGATTGTTAGTATTACAGCAGCTAAACTACCCATTGAAGCTGCTTCTGTAGGAGGGGCTATTCCTAAGAATATGGTTCCAAGTACCGATAGTATGAGAAGTACAGGTGGAAGTATGGCTTTTGCAATCTTTGTTAATCTTTCCTTTACAGGGATGTGCTTTCTTTCTTCAGGTGGCAGTGCGGGACCCAACTCTGGCCGTAGTGCAGTTCTGACTGCAACATAAGTGATATAGGAACCTGAAAGGATTAAGCCTGGAATGAAGGCTGCCATGAACATCTTGCCTATAGACAATCCGGCTTGTGGTCCATATACTACTAACATTATGCTGGGAGGTATTAGAATTCCCAATGTTCCACTTGCAACCACTGTTCCTGCAGCTAAAGATTTGCTGTAGCCTCTTTTGACCATTGGCTTTAAGGCAATCAGGGATAATATTGTTACAGATGCGGTGATAACGCCCAGACACGCAGCGAGGATGGTTCCAAATATTATGGTAACTATGGCTAATCCTCCTCTGAGTCCACCCAGGTTTTCATACAATACTTTGTACAGATCTTCGGTTATTCCTGAATATTGAAGAACTACTCCCATAAAGGTAAATAAGGGAACAGCCAGGTATGGGTAGTTTAGTGTCATTGCATATAGCCTTGTATATAGGATATGTAGTGTAATGTCTTCACCAAATAGTAGGTATCCAAATATCAGGCCAAGACTTCCTATGACAAATGCTATTGGGAAACCTGTTAATATAAGTATCAACAAGGTTGCGAACATAAGGATTGTGATTAGTTGGGTGCTAACTTCAGTCAAGGTGCTCACCCCTTACTACAAAATATATGTCTCTGATGAATTTCGCTACTCCTTGGAGAGTTAAGAGATAAACCCCTATTGCAACTATTGTTCTGTAAGGGGCAGCAGGTGGGTACCAAAATGTAGTTGTCATGGTTTCGTGAATTCTCCATGCCCTTATCGCCCAGGATGTAGCTGTTATGTCCAATGTTATCATTAGAGGGAAAAATAGGAACAACGATAATATGGTGTCTAGCTTTGCTTTACCTCTTGGAGATAGGCGTTGGTAAAACATGTCCACTCTTGTATGTGCATCATGTAGATGATCATATGACCAGCCCAATGTGTATAAAGTTCCACCAGACATGCATAGTACATCGTATGCCCAGATGGTTGGTGCGTTGAAAAAATGTCTCATTATGGTATCGTAAGCTCCGACTAATACCAAAACCCATGCAAACCACTTTGCAGTGCTTCCAGAATGTTCACTTATGCGGTCAATTGTCCTTATAATTTTTATTGGAAGCTTCATTATGATAAGGTTGTCTCCCTTTTGCAGTTATTGTGTGCTAAAATACGCCTTTTTATAGCTGTTCATTGAGTTAAGTATCTTTGCGTATATTCCACCGTATTCTTTCGCCTTTTCTTTGTAAAATTTGTCAGCTTCTCTTGATATGGCTTCTTCAACCGGTTTTGGAAGCTTGTATACTATACACCCATATTTCTTAAACTCCTTAAGGGCCTTTATAGACTGGTACACTAAGTATTCGTGTTGTGCTTGCGTCCATTTTCCTATTATATCGCGGACCAACTCTTTTAGATCGTCCGGCAGCTTGTCCCATGCTTGCTTATTCACGAAGAATACCTGCGGATCACTTGGTGCACGTACAGGGGAGAGTATTACGTATTTTGCAATCTCATTGAAGTGCATCTTCCAATTTGTGGCAAGGGTTGAGTACTCAAATGCGTCTATTGTACCTCTCTGCATAGCTTCAAAGAGCTCGCCACCTGGTAGAAACACTACATTTGCTCCTAACCTTGACAATATTTCCCCTCCATCCCCAGCAGCTCTTAGTTTTAATCCTTTTAGGTCTTTTACTGTTTTAATCAGTTTTTTAGAGTGTAAGAAGACTTCGGGTGGTAAGGGAGCAAGTGCTCCAGGGAATGTTAGGATATTGTAGCCCTTCATCATCTCGTTCATAAGATCGGCTCCTCCTCCATAGTCAAACCATGTACGCAGGGCTTCTCCAGGCAGACCTCCGGGTCGTGAGCTAATCAGTCCCGCAGCTTTCCATTTGTCAAGATTGTACATTGGGCATGTATATGCCATTTGAAGGACACCATCGTTTACTGCATCAAGCTCGTGGGTTGCTGGAACTACAGATCCTCCAACAAAATGCTTTACTATTAATCTCCCCCCGCTTGCCTTGGTTATCGCTTCGCATACTTTGTCATGAAATATCTGAGAGGGATCAGATGCAGGTCCGTGTCCTGAAGACTTCCACACAATTGCCTTTGCCATAACCCCATTACTTACCCCTAAGAAGGACACACTAACCAAAAACACTACAATAAAAATAAATATTGCATGCTTTTTCATAAAGCACACCTCCTATTTAGTTTGATACTGGAATGGTTTTATTTACACCACCTCCTTTCTATATTTAAAATAGCATAACTCTTCTGGACTTTCTATGTACGATTTGCATAATAAATGCTGGTATATGACCTTTAAAGTAGTTCAAATTGACTATTTTGTGCTTTGTAGTTTTGAGCAGATAACAAAAAATGGTGTCCTTTACGAGCTTTGGTTGAATACTATAGCGAGGTATAGTTGAACTGCATCATAGAAGTTTAGAGGGTCTTTCCCTGTTAGGGTGCGGATCTTTCGTAAGTGATTATTTACGGTATTTCTGTGGAGATGTGCTGCTTTTGCAGTCTTACAGATGTTGAATCCGTTGTTAAAGAATGCAGTAAGTGTTTGAACGAGGTACTCTTTCCCTTCCAGTCCTTTTAGTGTTTCAGTTATAAAGTTCTTCTGGATATGGGTAGGTATATTGGTGAGTAGTTCTTCGAATACAAGCTCGTCAATGAAGTAGATATCAGCGCTGTTGTTGAATATTTCACCTATATGCAGTGCTTTTAGTGCTTCTTGATAGGATATGTGGATACCGTGTATACCCTGATGGTATTTCCCTATACCTACTTTGACAGATGCCTTTCTTATACCTTCAATGTAGCTCTTTATTCTGCTGAGATAGTGGATTATCCGTGCTTTCTCATCTTTTGATGGGTCTATGTGTTTGAGTATGAAGTAATTATTCCTGATGTTTGAACCAACGATATCGCTGCTATTTCTCATGAAACCTCTTATGTCTTTTATGAATTGCTCTCTTTCTGCTTCTTCACTTAGAACGGTATTTTTACCTTTTTGGGAATCTCCTCTTATGGCTATAACTATCGCTATTCTTGGAAGAGTTAGGTCAAATCCGAGCACTCTGCCACGGTATATCATGGCTTCTTCAGCTTCCTCAAAGTAGCCGTTTAGGAGATCATTCAAAAACCTCTCCTTTGCAAGTGAACTGAGTCTTATTTCCTTGGTTAGTATGTTCTGTTTTATCATGAGTTCTACAGTCATTTTTACAAGTCTTGTGTAGCTCCTTATTTCATCAGGTGGTCCTGTTACTCCGACCACTCCTGCTATCTTTCCGTCTATCTCTATAGGCATATTTATTCCGGGTTTTGTACCTTCCAACTTTTGGGCAGTTGGTATGTCTATCTCTAATGTCTTACCTGTCTTGATCACGATAGAAGCACCTTCGTGATATGTATCTATTCGTTCCTTGTCACCGGA
>JAGHAJ010000041.1 GCA_021161545.1 Synergistota bacterium
CGGGTGATAGGCTTGCAGTTGAGGCGTTGAGAATGATGGAGAATTTTGAGATAACAGTTCTGCCTGTTGTTGACGGAGAAATGCCTATTGGAATGGTTCACTTTCATGACATATTGAAGGCTGGTATTGTGTGAGGGCATATGTATAGGTTTTACCTTGCATTGTACAATGTGGTATTGCATGTGGTCCTGTTTGTGGCCTCCTTTTATTTTATGCTGAAGTATAAAGAGGGTTTTTCTCAGCGAATGGGAGAGGTCAATCCTCCACCAAAGGGGGGTAAGAGGGTATGGGTTCATGCTGTATCTGTAGGGGAGGTTGTTGCGGCTTCCTACCTTGTTGAGAGGTTGAAAGAGATAGTAGTTGATGGTGATATAGTGCTTTCTACAACGACTGTTACTGGCATGAAGACCATAAAAGGGTTGAATCTTCCCGTAGACTTTGCCTTTTACTACCCTGTTGACCTGCCGTTTGCTGTGAAAAGGAGTGTTGAAGCAGTTTCTCCAGATATTGTAATATTTGTGGAGACAGAGCTGTGGCCCAACATTGTAGAGGTTTTAAGCAGAAAGATGGTTCCTTTGACTATGATAAATGGCAGGCTTTCAACTGGCTCTTTTAAGAGGTATAGGTGGGTTAAGCCATTGATAGGGGGGCTCCTTGAGAGGTTTTCACTCCTGTGTATGATATCGAGCAGGGATGCGTGGAGAGTTATCTCCCTTGGTGCACCGCCTCGTCGTGTTAAGGTTATGGGAAATCTTAAACACGGTGCTACCATTCGGAGGGTGGGAGATTCAGATGTGAGCCGCATTAGGCAGTGGCTTAACGTGAGGGAGGGGGAATTTGTATGGGTGGCTGGTAGCACCCATAAAGGGGAAGAAGATGTGATTCTGAAGGTGTTTAGGAGACTTAAATCTAAGTATCCTGAAATCTTGCTTGCGATTGTTCCAAGGCATCCTGAGAGGGGAGATGAGGTTTTCAGGTTGGCTTGTTATTATGGCTTTAATGCTGCAAAGAGAAGTGGTATAGTTAAGAGAGATAGAAGGGTAGATGTGGTTGTGGTGGACACGATTGGAGAGCTGTTTGAGATATACGGTGTGGCCACGGTGGTTTTTTGTGGAGGTAGCTTGGTCCCGAAGGGTGGACAGAACATAGTGGAACCTGCTGTCTGGGGGAAGCCTATTGTTCATGGCGTTTATATGGACGATTTTTCGCTGGAGACGGAAGCCCTTGATGGAAAAGGTGCATTTGCTGTGAGGGACGAAGATGAGATGTTCTCTATAATAGATGAATTGTTACAGGACGGTGGAAAGAGAGAGGAAGTTGGTAGAAATGCTGAAGTAGTGGTAAGACAGTGGGTTACTGGTGTAGATGAGTGTATAGTAGAGATAGATAAACTCTTGAAAGGGAGATGATTGGTTTGGAATTTGTGCTGCGTATGACGCCTCATGTGAGGTTTGGTAGAGGTGCTATCAAGTATGCTGCTGATGGCGTGAAAGAGCTCGGTGGTAAAAGGGTGCTGGTGGTTTCTGATAGGGGGGTTCAGAAGGTTGGTATAACTGATAGGTTGGTTGATATACTCCGTGGTGGTGGTTTAGATGTCTTTGTCTTTTCGGATGTTGTGCCGGAACCACCCGTTTATGTAGGTGATAATGCTGCCAGTATGGCAAAGGAAGTGGATGCTGATGTGATAGTGGGAGTGGGTGGCGGCAGTGCCATGGATGTTGCAAAAGCAGTGGCAGTCTTGGTTACCAACGGAGGGAAGGTGGAAGATTACCAGGGAGTTAACAAGGTGCCATCAAGGGGTCTCCCAAAGATAGTAATACCGACCACTGCAGGCACTGGTTGTGAGGTAACGTGGACAGCGGTCTTTAGCAATCCGGAGAAGAAGACAAAGGGTGGAATAAACTCCCCCTATCTTTACCCGGAACTTGCCATACTCGACCCTGAATTGACGCTTTCGCTCCCGCCTCTTATCACTGCATCTACAGGTCTTGACGCTTTTACGCATGCAATAGAGTCTTACATAGGTAAGGCAGCCACGACAATAACCAAGTTGTTCTCAATCAGCGCGATGGAGCTCATATACAACAACATAGTGAAGGCAGTTCAGTCTCCCGACAATATAGAAGCCCGTGAGAAGATGCTTTATGGTAGCTTTCTTGCTGGTGTTGCCCTGAGCAATGCTGGTGTTGGTGCTGTGCATGCCATGGCATATCCATTAGGATCTTTCTATAACATACCACACGGTGCTGCAAATTCCATACTACTACCCTATGTGATGGAGTTCAACAAGGATGTTTGCGTAGATGAATTTAAGGACATTGCCTATGTTATGGGTGAGAAGGTGGATATGATGCCTGGATGGGAGGTAGCAGGAAATGTGGTAGATAACCTTCATCTGCTTAAAGATAAGATAGGCTTGAACATGACACTCTCTATGCTTGGTGTGGAGTGGGAAAGGATACCAGAGCTTGCAGAAGCGGCACTGAAAGTGGATAGACCTATAGCCAATAACCCCAGACTCATTACCAAAGATGATATCATCAGTATATACGAGGAGGCTTATGGGGTGGAGGATTTCGAAGAAGAAGATTTCGAGGAGGTGTAGTTTATGGGCGGTAGAGAGCTAATAGGCGAGGATGAACTTAAGGAGCTGAAAGAGGTAATAGAGCACGGCATACTGATGAGGTATGGCTTTCATGAACAGAGGAAAGGGGTTTACAAGGTAAAGGAGCTTGAGGATGCCTTTAAGGAGTATATGGGTGTGAAGTACGCACTTGGTGTAACATCTGGCACTGCTGCACTGAGGGTAGCAATGGCTGCACTTGGTATAGGAGCTGGAGATGAAGTAATAGTTCCGTCTTTCACCTTTGTTGCCACCATAGAGGCAGTCATAGAGAGCAATGCCATACCTGTGATAGCCGAGATAGATGATACATTAAATATAGATCCTGATGATGTAGAAAGGAAGATAACCGAATATACAAAGCTGATAGTCCCTGTCCACATGATAGGCACTCAAGCGGATATGGACAGAATAATGGCTATTTCGCACAAGTACAACATACCTGTACTTGAGGATACTCCTCAGGCGTGCGGAGGGAGTTATAAAGGCAGGAAAGTAGGGACATTTGGAGACATAGCTACGTTTAGCTTTGACTTTTATAAGCCCGCTACCAGTGGTGAAGGTGGAATACTCATCACTAATGACGATAGGCTTTATAAGAGAGCAGAGTGGTATCACGACCACGGTCATACCCATGATGCTCCAACAAGGGCGCTTGATGAACACCCTATACTTGGCTTTAATTACAGGATGGGTGAACTTCAGGCGGCTGTTGCGCTTGCACAGTTTAGAAAGATAGACGAAATAAGCAGGGTGCAGAGGGAGAACAAGTATAAAATAAGAGATGCAATAAAGGAGATAGAAGGTATCACGGTAAGGCGTGTCCTTGACGAGGAAGGTGACATTGGATATGGGCTTACATTTTCTTTGCCAACAGAGGAGAAAGCAGTAAAATTCCAAGAAGAGCTCCAGAAGGAGGGAGTCTCTACCGACCTTTTGGGTAAGAATAAATGGCACTTTGTGGCTAATTGGGAGCACATTCTCCAGCACAGGACTGCTTCAAAGGTGCACTGCCCATTTGATTGTCCTTTGTATAAGGGCAAATATTCAAGGTTTAGGAGAGATGATTTCCCTCAGTCTTCAGCGATACTTAACAGAACACTTAGCATGGGTATAAATTATTACATGACTGATTCCGAGATAGAGCATATAGTGGAAGCTGTAAGAAGGGTGGCAGAAAGGGTACTTTGATACTCGTTCTGGACGATGGTATAAGAGGGCATGTGCATCAGTCTCTGGGGCTGGCACGTGCCCTTGGTTTTCCGTATGAGGTTGTTTCTATCAGGTGGAAAAAGAAGACAGTTGCAAGAGTTTTGCAGACAAAGAGACTTTCTAAGTCTGTGAATGTAGAGGGTGATTATTATCTTTCTTGGCTTGAGCGTAATGTGGAGTTTTCTCCAATTCAGCAAGTTCTATCTGGTGGGAATAGAATGTGGCTGGTGATATCTGCTGGCTCAAAGGGTGCACCTGTAAACCTTGCACTTTCTAAGTTGCTTTCTGCAAAGAGCGTGGTGTGTATGTTGCCCGAACACATAAATCCGATGCTCTTTGACCTTCTCATTCTGCCGGAACATGACATGAAGCCTGGTCTGAGTGGGAATGTCGTTGTCACAAAAGGTGCCTTAAACATGGTTAAGGAGGGTCCACCCCTTAAAGAGAGAGAGAACATTATCTCTGTCCTTGTGGGAGGTAACGATGCGAACTACAGGTTGACAATTGACTGGGCAGAGGAATTTTCTTCTAATGTCGTTGAGCTTGCAGATAGACTTGGTGCTGCACTATGGGTTACAACTTCGAGAAGGACACCTGTGGATGTTGCAGAATACTTATCAAGGAGGATTCTTAGTTATCGTCCGATTGTGGAAGTCGTGCTTGCACACAGGACTGACAAGAATCCTGTTCCTGATATGCTTGGCTCTTCTAAGGTTGTGGTTGTCACAGAGGACAGTGTTGCCATGATTTCTGAGGCTGCCTCCAGCGGGGCAATAGTGTTGGTTGCCCGCGTCGGACATAGAAGTGGACCAAAGCGATGGGTGGATGCCATTCTGGGTAAGGGGATAAAAAAGTTTGACAGATTTCTTGAGTCCCTGAGAGATGAAGGGTATGTGCATCTTCTGGACAGAGGGAGCTGGAGTAGATATGCCTTTGATGTGGTTGTAAGTACTGATAGGGTAAAGGTCTTGAGGGAGGCAGAGCGAGTGGCTAATATAATATTGCAGAGGTGGGGTAAGTGTGAGGATATTGCAGGTGTTACCGGAGCTTGAACTTGGCGGGGTGGAGACATTTGTGGTTCTGCTCTCTAAGGAGTTGAAGAAACTTGGGCATGATGTAGTAGTTGTTTCATCTGGGGGCAGGCTCGTTGATGAGCTGAAGGAATACGGTGTGGGACACATCAAGTTGCCGGTTTCCAGTAAGAATCCTGTTACGATATGGTATTCTGCGTTTCTTTTGTCTAAGATCCTGAAGGGTCTGCACGTGGATGTCATCCATGCACACTCGAGAGTGCCTGATTGGGTTGCGTATTTTGTTTCCCTTTTTACCAGAGTGCCTTTTGTGGTTTCTGCTCATGCCTTTTACACACCTCACTGGGGGAGCAGGATTGTGGCTAAGGCGGATAGGGTTATCTGTGATAGTGTATCCGTTGGGGAATATGCGGTTGAGAGACTTGGTGTTTCAAGGGATAAGATAAGAGTGGTATATAATGGCATAGATGTGAAGAGGTTTGAGGATGTAAAACCTCCGTTTTCGAACCCTCCTTACAGTATCGGAACGGTGGGCAGACTTGCGCCATCCAAAGGTCAGAAAGTTCTGATAGAGGCCTTTGCCAGGCTGCTGAAAGAGGGTCTGGATGTCAGGCTCGTCATAGCTGGTGATGGTCCCTTAATGGATGAGCTTGTATCTTTATCTGAGTCCCTTGGTGTCTCTGGATATGTTGAGTTTTTGGGGTTCAGGTCGGATATCCCGGATGTCCTTTCGCAGATAGACCTGTTCGTTCACCCATCTTTGATTCCGGAGCCGCTCAGTATGGCTCTCATTGAGGCGATGGCAGCATCCCGTCCTGTTGTTGCTTCAGGTGTTGGGGGTTTTAGAGAAGTCATCGTGGATGGAAAGACTGGATACCTCGTTAAACCTGCAAGTGTTGATGAGCTTGCAGATGCTATGAGGAAGATAGTTATAAATCCCGAAAGTGGGATAGAGATGGGAGAAAACGGCTTAAAGAGGGTGAGGGAGCTTTTTTCATCTGATGTAATGGCAACCAAGATGCTGGAGGTGTATGGTGAGTTCGAGGGCGCTAATAGTGAGGTATAGTGCTATTGGCGATGTAGTTCTTGCAACGGCTCCAATAGTTGCTTTTGCCAGAGCGTTTCCAGATGCCCGTGTAGATGTCCTTGCAGGAAGTGTTGCACACACATTGCTTCAGAATAATCCCTATATTACTGAAGTGTTGCCCATTGACCCCAAAAAGGCGTTCTGGGAAGTGGTTAAAGAGATAAAGAATAGGAGATACAACATCCTTATAAACCTTCAGGATAATAATAGATCAGCCTTCTTGTCCATGTTTTCAGGGGCAGAGATTAAAGTGGGCTCCCACAGCAGTTGGTCTTTTGCCTATGACCTGTTCGTGAAAGACATAAATGAGAGGAAGCATGCTGTTGACTTCTACTATGATATCCTTTCGTTGGTGGTTCCCAATGCCCTGAAGGTTCTTCCTTGGATTTACCTCCTACCGGAAGAGGTGGATGCTGCAAGAAAGATGCTAAAGGACATGGGTGTGGGTGATAGATTTGTCTGCTTTAATCCTGCTGTTAGCTGCGTTAGTAGGGAGTGGTTGCCGGAGTATTATGTGGAGTTGGGTATATACATTCGTGATAGGGGATATGATATAGTATTATTAGGGGGACCTTCAGAACATGATATAGAGCTTTGTGAGAATATAGCATCTGGTGTAGGTGAAGGTGCTTTTTCGCTGGCAGGTAGCCTGACTTTGAGGGAGCTTGCTGCTGTTTCGAGCCTGTGCAAGCTGTTTTTCACTGGTGATACCGGTCCCATGCACATTGCAGCTGCTGTTGGAACCAGAGTTATAGCGTTTTTTGGTCCTTCTGACCCTGTCAGGGCGCATCCTCTTGGCGATATGCATGAGGTATTTGTGAGCGATTTACCCTGTGTGGGTTGCTACAAAAAGGAGTGTGAGACGAGAAAGTGTATGCGATTGATAACGCCTCGGGTGGTGTTGAACCGATTAGGTTTCTGATAGTTACTGGCTTTTGTGGGATAGGCGATGCACTGTTTATCTCTCCCGTTGTAGAGACGTTAAAGGGAGTCTATCCAAATTCTTACATTACGGTGTTGACGAGGAATTTTCCATGGGTTGAAGAGATATATGGGGGTATGCCAGCTGTAGATGATATCTTTGTTTATGATTATGAGAGAAAAGGAGGGGTCCATAGAGGTATCAAAGGCATACTTCGCCTCAGGCGAGAGCTTTTGCCAAGAAGGATAGATGTTGCCATTATCCTTCATCACACCTTTAGGTCTGCCCTTGTCGCTTACCTCTCTGGTGCTACTGTTAGAGTGGGATATGATACGGATTACAGGCGTATATTTTTAACGAAATACCGTAAGGAGCCGAATCTGGAAGGTGTATGGTATTATCTTTTGCTACTTGAATTACTTGGTATAAAAAGGAAGGATTTCGTTAAAGAGCTTAAGTGGAAGGTGCCGAATTTGGACTTTTGTAAATTTGTGAAGGATGTGAATAAACCCTATGTGGTTTTTATACCTACGACGAGCTGGGCTCTCAAAGACTGGCCTGTTGACTACTACCTGTGGTTCCTTGAAAAACTTCGTCAGGAAAGTATTGATGTCTATGTGGTTGGTAAGGGAGAAAGGGCTAAGGAGGCTGGTAGGCTACTCGGTGATGAGGGTGCTATAGACCTTGTTGATAAGTTTGATACCCTTTCTGAGCTGAGCTGTCTCCTTCGGGATGCAGCGGTTGTGGTGGGTGGGGATACTGGAGTGCTTCATCTTGCTTCTGCTATGGGAGTGAGAGTTGTTGCTCTCTGGGGACCTACATCTCCCTTTAAGATGGTTGGCCGTATGCATAATAGGCTGGATTTTTACCTTTCTTACCCCTGCTATAGAATATGCAGGAAGACACTCGCAGATAGCTGCCCTTACAAGAGTGAGTGTATGAAGTCCATTAAACCCCAGTGGGTATACGCTGCGGTGATGAAACACCTGAGAGAGCATAGGAGCTCTTAACCATCTCCACTTCTACTCTGCTTGGGTTAGATTTGTGTTACTTTTTGAGTTCCAGACTTCCAGAGCCGGAAGCTGTAAGTTTATACAGTTGGATCCGTGCTGCATATTCCCTTTAAAAAGAGACTTGCGTTTTCCTTTCTCTCCGTCTGTGGATTTTGTGTTTAGACTGCTTGACATGCTCTCTGATATCTGATATATTAGATATCAGATGGAGGTGAAGGAATGGGGAACGGAAGCGGTTTATACCTTAAGTCTTTGAGGGAGCAGGTTTATGAGTACTTGAGAAGGCAGATGAATACCGGTGAGCTGAAGCCGGGGGAGTTTATAGATATCAAAGAGATAAGCAGACAGCTTGGCATAAGCAAGACACCTCTCAGAGACGCACTCCTTCAGCTTGAGGTGGATGAGTTCGTTAAAATACTGCCAAGGCGTGGTGTTATGGTAAATACACTCACGATGAAGGATATAAAGAACTACTATGAGATAATCGGAGCACTTGAGGGAGTTGCTATCATCTCTGCGTTTGACAGGTTGACCACTCAGGATGTAGACAGAATGGCTGAGTTGAACACGCAGATGAAGGATGCTATAGACAACGATGATTTTGATACTTATTACGACAGAAATTTGGAGTTCCACAATACCTACATTCTGCTCTCCGATAACGAACGGCTGATAAAGACTGTTACCAGACTTAAGCAGAGACTCTATGACTTTCCGAGGAGAAAAGGCTTTGTGAAGGAGTGGGAAATGACCTCTATAGGGGAACACAATAGCCTCATAGAGTTGCTCTATGCAGGCGATGCAAAGGCAGCAGCTGATTTCATCAGGGATGTCCACTGGTCATTTAAGGTGCAGGAGAGGTTTATTAAGAGATATTACTTTGCATACAAAGTGGTGAATCATATCGAGGCGTAAAGGGGTTGAATATAGTGTCTGGAGGGATAATCTTTGATATAAAAAGATTTTCTGTACATGACGGTCCCGGGATACGCACCACGATTTTCTTTAAAGGATGTCCCCTTTCCTGCTGGTGGTGTCATAACCCGGAGAGTCAGAGTATGAATCCTGAGCTTATGCTCTGGCCAGATAGGTGTATAGGGTGTGAAACATGCATAAAAGTTTGTCCTAACAAGGCGGTTTCTCTTATCGATAACATGATAGTAACGAATAGAAAAAAGTGTGTAGCGTGTGGCGTGTGTGCTGATAACTGCCCTGCCTCTGCGAGGGAGATTGTGGGAAGAAGGGTCTCTGTTGAGGAGCTGTTGCGAGATATAGAGAAAGATGTGACGTTTTATGATGAGTCTGGCGGAGGTGTTACCATTTCTGGTGGTGAACCCTTCTTGCAGTGGGAGTTTTTAGAGAATCTGCTGAAGGAGTGTAGGGAGAGGGAGATACATACGGCCGTTGATACCACAGGTTATGTTGATTCAGATGTAATCCTCAGGGTTAGCGATGTTATAGAACTCTTTCTTTATGACCTAAAGCTGATGGATGATAGCAAGCATAAGTACTATACAGGTGTCTCCAACGGGCTGATTTTGAAAAACTTGAAGCTGCTTGACTCTGCAGGTAAAAGAATATTTGCACGTTTTCCCCTTATTCCGGGTATAAACGATGATGAAGATAATATCCGTAAGACGGCTGAGTTTGTTTCGGGATTGAGTTCTGTTGAGGAGATAGATGTTCTTCCCTATCACAAGGGAGGTGAGCAGAAGGCCAAGAGGATAGGAAAGCGGTATCTCTATAATGGTGAGCAACCAACAGATGAAGTGGTTGAGCGGGTAGTGAATCTACTTCAGGGTTATGGCCTGAAGGTGAAGATAGGAGGTTGATTTTCATGAACGAGAGAGTGAGAAAGTTAAGGGAGCAGAGTGTTAATACGGAGCCTTATGTCTCTGCAGAGAGGGCTATCCTCATTACGGACTTTTATCAGAGTGAGGAAGCAAAGGGGCTTTCTGCACCAATGTTGCGTGCACGTGCATTCAAGTACATAATGGAGAACAAGGAAATATGCATAAATGATGGAGAGTTAATAGTTGGAGAAAGGGGACCTGCGCCAAAAGCTACCCCTACATATCCAGAACTCTGTTGCCATTCTCTTGAGGACCTTGAGATACTTGATAAGAGAGAGAGAACGCCGTTCAGGGTTAGTGAGGAAGTCAAAAAGGTTTACAAAGAGAAGATAATACCGTTCTGGAAGGGCAGGAGTATGAGAGATATGCTGTTTAATGCTATGCCAGAGGAGTGGAGAAAGGCGTTTGACGCTGGTGTCTTCACAGAATTCATGGAACAGAGGGCACCTGGACATGCAATCCTTGACGATAAGATATACCATAAGGGTTTTCTTGATTTTAAGAAGGATATCGCGGAGGCAAGGAGAAATCTGGACTTCTTCAATGACCCACTTGCCTACGACAAGGACCAGGAGCTTCAGGCTATGGATGTTGCTGCAGATGCACTCATACGGTTTGCTGAAAGGCATGCAGAGAAAGCAAGAGAGCTGGCGGAGAGGGAGCAAGACCCTGTCAGGAAGCAGGAGCTCCTGCAGATTGCAGAGATATGTTCGTGGGTACCTGCGCATCCGCCGAGGACATTCTGGGAAGCCCTGCAAATGTATTGGTTTGTCCATCTTGGATTTGTCACCGAATACAATCCGTGGGATTCGTTTAACCCCGGGAGATTGGACCAGCACCTGTATCCATTCTACAGGAGAGATGTAGAGGAGGGAAGGCTCACGAAGGAGAAAGCAAAAGAACTCCTCGAACTGTTCTGGATAAAATTCAACAATCAGCCAGCACCTCCGAAGGTTGGTATAACCGAGGAGCAGAGTGCCACATATCAAGACTTTGCCCTTATAAATGTAGGTGGTGTTAAAAAAGACGGTTCTGATGCAGTTAACGAGCTTTCTTACCTCATACTGGATGTGGTTGAGGAGATGCGGCTCATACAGCCGAGTGCGTGTGTCCAGTTGAGCAAAAAGAACCCGGATAGATTCCTTAAACGGGCTATCAGGGTGGTTAAAGCGGGGTTTGGACAACCTTCGATATTCAACACTGATGTGATTATTCAGGAATTCTTAAGGACTGGTAAGAGCATAGAGGATGCACGGCTTGGGGGCCCAAGTGGATGTGTTACCATAAGTGCGTTTGGTAAGGAGAGTTGCACACTCACGGGGTACATGAATTGGGTGAAGATATTTGAGCTTGTCTTGAACAACGGTGTGGACCCTCTAACAGGCGAAGTGGTAGGGATACAGATGGGGGACCCCAGAGACTTCAAGACATTTGAGGAGCTCATGGATGCTTACAAAAGGCAGTTAAAATACTTTGTGGATGTGAAGATAAAGGGTAACAACATTATAGAGAGGCTTTATGCCCAGCACCTTCCTGCACCTTACATGTCTATCCTATTTGACGACTGTATCAAAAAAGGTGAAGACTACCACGCTGGGGGGCCAAGATACAGGACTACATACATACAGGGAGTTGGTATAGGTAGCCTTACCGATTCTATGGCTGCAGTGAAGTATCATGTGTTTGATAAGAAGACGTTGTCCATGGAAGAACTCCTTGATGCCATGAAGAACAACTTTGAAGGAAAAGAGGAGCTCCGCCAAATACTGGTGAACAAGACACCCAAGTATGGAAATGATGATGACTATGCAGACTCTATTGCTACAGAGCTGTTTAATGCCTACTTTGATGTGCTGGACGGTAGGCCGAACACAAAGGGTGGAAAGTACAGAGTCAACCTATTGCCTACTACTGTGCACATATACTTTGGAAAGGTAGTAGGTGCAATGCCCAACGGCAGGAAGGCTCATCAGCCACTATCAGATGGTATATCCCCTACGCAGGGTGCAGATGTAAATGGCCCAACGGCAGTGATAAAGTCCGTTGCCAAGATAGACCATGCACGCACTGGTGGGACACTTTTGAACCAGAAGTTCATACCTCAGGTCTTGGAGACAGAAGAAGGTATAGAGAAACTTGCCCATCTGGTAAGGACATACTTTAGATTTGATGGTCATCACATACAGTTTAACGTTGTGACTGCAGATACCCTCAGGGAAGCACAGAGGAAACCTGAGGAGTACAAGGACCTTATAGTCAGAGTGGCTGGTTACAGTGATTACTTCTGTGATATAGGTAGGGACTTACAGGAAGAAATAATAGCGAGGACAGAACAGGAGGGTTTTTAGAAAAAACTTTTCAAAATGCTTGACTTTTGGGTAGCTTCGTGTTATAGTGTGCGTGTCGGTTAAGAGGAGCTCCTTGACACGACGAAAAAAAATTTTTTAGGAGGCAGTAAAAGCATGTACGAAGGTAAGGTTAAGTGGTTTAATGCAACAAAGGGTTACGGGTTCATCGAGAGAGAGGACGGACAGGATGA
>JAGHAJ010000037.1 GCA_021161545.1 Synergistota bacterium
GATAGGAGGTGCACTGCTTGTTAAAGCTTAAAGTAATCACGGTCTTTGGAACACGTCCAGAAGCCATAAAAATGGCACCTGTAGTAAAAGAGCTTGAAAAAAACAGCGATACTTTTGACACTGTGGTTGTGGTTACAGCCCAGCACAGAGAACTCCTCGACCAAGTCTTAGAATTGTTTGATATACAGCCAGACTATGACATGAACATAATGCAAGAGAGACAAAGCTTAGCAGAGATCACAACGCGCGTAATGACAAAGATGGAAGAAATCTTGAAGAAAGAGAGTCCACAGATAGTTCTCGTACATGGAGATACCACCACCACATTAGCAGCATCACTTGCAACTTTTTACCAGAAAACACTCATAGGACATGTAGAAGCCGGCCTAAGGACAAGGGATAAATATAACCCCTTTCCCGAGGAGATAAACAGAAAGCTCACAGATGACTTATCTGATCTACTGTTCGCACCGACAGAGATGGCCAAAAACGCACTATTAGAAGAGGGAGCAAACGACGAAAACATATTCGTGACGGGAAACACTGTCATAGATGCACTACTCCATACAGTAAACATCCCTTTCGAGTTCTCATCAACAGAGTTAAAAGGAATTGAAAGCAGCAACAAGAGGATAATACTTGTCACCGCACACAGAAGGGAAAACTGGGGTAAAAATCTGCACGAGATAGCTACAGCCATAAAAGAACTATCCCAGAAGTATAGCGACATAATTTTTGTATTTCCTGTACATCCAAATCCTGTAGTGCGCGAAGCCGTTTCCCCCACACTACAAGATGTAGAAAACGTGATTCTGACTGAACCTTTAGAATACTTACCATTCTGTCACCTCATCAAACTTTCCTATCTCATCCTTACAGACTCCGGCGGTATACAGGAAGAGGCACCATCATTAGGAAAACCCGTGTTAGTAATGCGAGAAAAAACGGAAAGACCAGAGGGCATTATGGCTGGCACAGTGAAGCTTGTAGGGACAAGAAAGGAAAAAATAGTAGAAAAAGTCTCTATGCTTCTTGATTCAAAAGAGTTGTACGAAAAAATGAGTAAAGCCTCAAATCCGTATGGTGATGGTAAGGCATCTTTTAGGATAGTAAAGATACTGAAATCTTATCTGGCTTAAGGGGGAATCACATTGGAGTATTTCCTTATAGAAGGGGGAAAACCTCTCAACGGCAGTGTGAGAGCTAGTGGCTCAAAAAATGCTGCATTACCAATAATAGCAGCATCTATTTTATCAACGACCAACAAAGTGGTATTAAAAAACATACCGATGTTAAAAGACATAGAAACCATGATAGAGCTTTTAAAGAGCATAAACGTGGATATAAAGTTCAATAAAAGTAGAAAAGAGGTTATAGTAAAACCTACAACCAGTTCATACAAAGAGCCACCCTACGAACTTGTCAGGAAAATGCGTGCATCATTCAACATAATGGGTCCTCTCCTCACCAGAAAAAACAAAATCAGGATACCATTTCCCGGTGGATGCGCCATAGGAACCCGTCCCATAGACTTACACTTGAAAGGTTTTGCCATGATGGGCGTGAAGATTGACATAAATTCTGGATATGTGCTTGCAAATAGCAAGCACCTGCACGGTTCAGAAATATACTTAGACCTCCCCAGTGTAGGAGCCACAGAAAATATAATGATGGCAGCCGTGATGGCAAAAGGCAAAACCATCATACGTAATCCCGCAAGAGAGCCGGAAATAGTGGACCTTGCAAACTTCTTAAACTCCATGGGAGCAGACATAGAAGGAGCAGGTAGTGATACAATAAGGATAAGGGGTGTTAACTCCCTCACAGGATGCACTTATAGAGTAATGCCAGACAGAATAGAAGCAGGCACATATCTTATTGCCGGTGCTATCACAAGGGGAAAAGTCAAGGTAACAAATGTTATAGTAGAACACCTCGCCTCACTAATAGATAAGCTAAAAGAAGCCGGTTTACAGATAGTAACGGGTGCCAATTGGGTGGAAGTAAGGCCTTGTAAAGAGATAAAAGGCGTAAATGTAAAGACACTTCCTTACCCAGGGTTCCCTACTGATTTACAGTCGCAGATCGTTGCACTTCTTTGCACTGCAAAAGGGACAAGCATAGTCACAGAAAGTATATTCGACAAAAGGACGGCCCACGTACCAGAACTAAAGAGAATGGGAGCAGACATAAGCGTAGACGGAAATAACATCATAATAAACGGAAGAAAAAAGCTGACCGGAGCCGAAGTTATAGCACCAGATTTAAGGGCAGGTGCTTCGCTCGTGCTGGCCGGTTTAGCCGCAGAAGGCACAACAAAGATAAGCGATATATTCCACATAGACCGCGGATACGAGAACATAGAAGAGAAGATACAAAAGCTCGGCGGTCACATAAAACGAATAGGCAAAGAAAGTGTTCCAAAAGCAGCCAATATCTGACCGAAAGAGACTCCCTCATCGTTAGTAGGAACTCTGTGATGGATAAGAACTTGAAAGCCTTGTCTCTTTAACCTTTCAGATAGAGATTCCAGAAGAATCCTGTTTTGAAATACACCACCACTAAGGGCAACCGTGTCAACTGAGGTTGTCCTTCTTATCCTCGATACCACCTCCACAATTACCTCTACAAGCGTAGAATGAAACTTCAAGGCTATATCAGGAGTATCGATACCATCCACCTTATCTCTCAATATCTGTCTCCACATCTTAGAAAACCCTACAACCCAGACACCATTATCCTCGTATACATCAAAATCGTAAAAACTACTTAATCTTCCGCCAGACGCCGTATATTCAAGCCACATAGCATCCTGAGCAGAAAAGGTGTTGTTCTTCACCACGCCAAGCAATGCAGATACACCAGAAAAAAGCCTTCCACAACTCGATACCTCAACCACATTGACTCTCTTTCGTAATGCGTGCAAGACAAGTTCCCAACCCTCCATAAGTATATTCTCAACACCAGCCTCTTTGTAAAACTCATCACCTAAATATCTCCACAAATAGCCAAGCGCCACTTTCCACGGCTCTCTTACAGAGACATCTCCACCAACCATAGGTATATATTCAAAGTGCCCCATCCTTTCAAAGCCAGTATAATCTCCCACAAAAAACTCTGCCCCCCAAATGTTACCATCGGTTCCATAACCGGTACCATCCATAATAACACCTATGGCCCTACCTTCAAATCTGTTATCACCAAGACAACTCAAAAAATGCGCAAAGTGGTGCTGAACCGGAATTTTTCTTGAAACGGGATATTTCATAGCATACCTCGTTGAATTGTAAGCAGGATGCATATCATACACAACCACTTCCGGTCTTATGTCAAATAGATGCTCAAAGTGTTTCTCAACAGAAATATAGTTCTCATAAGCATCAAGATACTTCACATCGCCAAGATATTGACTCAAAAATACATAGTTCGCCTTACTTATAGAAAAGGTAGCTTTTTCCTCTGCTCCACAGGCAAGAATAGATGGAAGCTCATCCTTCATAACAAAGGGTAGTGGCACAAACCCTCTTGCTCTCCTAAAAAAATAGTACCTGTGCCTATGCACAGACAGGACAGAATCATCTATTCTGACGTAAATGGGTCTATTGTGAAAGAGATAATAATCTGCTATACCATGAAGTCTATCTAAAGCCTCATCATTCTCCTTAGATAAGGGTTCGTCTCGTCTATTACCACTCGTAGCCACAACAGCAACAAAGTCCTCCAAAAGGAGATAGTGCAGAGGTGTATACGGGAGCATAACACCAACATAGTTATTGAAAGGAGCTACTTCCTCAGAGATAACAGAGCTTTCTTTTTTCTTTAAAAGCACTATAGGCCTGACAGGTGAAGTAAGTTCCCTTTCCTCAAAAGTATTCACCTCAGCAAAAGCTTTAATTTTACTTATATCAGGACTCATCAGGGCAAAGGGTTTATAAGGCCTGTGTTTTCTTACCCTGAGTCTCTTGACAGCAGAGTCTATAGTAGCATCTACAACAAGGTGAAATCCACCTAAACCCTTAACCGCAACTATATTACCCTCCCTCAGAAGTCTTGCTGCTTCCCTTATCGGATCTTCGGTAGATATTTTATTCCCATCTTTATCAGCAAGCCAAACGGTAGGTCCACATACAGCACAAGCATTCGGTTGTGCATGGTATCTCCTGTCAGATGGGTCATTATACTCTTTAAGGCAATCATTACACATCTTAAAACCACTCATCGTCGTATTGTGCCTATCGTATGGTAAAGACTTTATGATGGTAAATCTCGGCCCACAATGTGTGCAATTTATAAACGGGTAACGGTATCTCCTATCTCTGGGGTCAAATAGCTCTCTCAAACACTCATCACATATAGAAACATCTGGAGGAATAAGGGTAATCACATCGCTTCGCTTCTCACTATTCAATATTCGAAACTCAGAATACATGGGAAAATCAATCCTTTTTGCTGAAGCTACATCAACGGAGATTACCATAGAAAGAGATGGAGGATTATGTTCTATCTCGTATATAAACCGTTCTAATGCACTCTTTGTGCCCTCTGCATAGATCTCCACAC
>JAGHAJ010000076.1 GCA_021161545.1 Synergistota bacterium
GATAAGGCACGAGGGAGAGGTGGTATGGGACTTGGTCTTTCCATTGTGAAGTGGATTGCGGATATACATGGTTGGGAGATACGTGTTAGGAGTGTGTTGGGTAAAGGAACGATATTTGAGGTGTGGTTTTCGTAAATGAGGAATCCTTCTGCTTTTTTTGAAATATATCTTACTTATTTGTGGTATAATTGTTTTAACTATGAAAAAGGAGGTGAGGGGTGGAGAGGAGTCTTTTTATCTTTAAAAGTCTTTCTTGTAAGGGGGTGTTTGTATGAGAAGATTATTTTTGGGTATGTTGGTAGTTTTGTTAGTTGCCTCCGTTGCCCTTGCCGGTGAGGTGAAGGTGGGTGTGGTTCTACCTCTGACCGGTGATGGTAAGGAGGATGGTGTATGGTCTCAAGAAGCACTGGAAGTAGCAAATGAGATGTTTCCCTCTGTAGATGGGCAGGATATTAAGCTGGTATTTAAAGATGATAAGACGGACTCAGAGGTTAGTAAACAGGTTACAGAAGGGCTGGTGAAAGAGGGTGTCATAGCTTTTGTTGGATGGCCGTGGAGTGGTCTTGCACTTGGTGGAACACCGGTTGCTGAGGCCGCCAAGATACCTGCTATATGTACATGGGCTACAAATCCAAAGGTTACGGAAGGGAAAAAGTATATTTCTAGAGTTGCATTTACTGACGATTTTCAGGGTTTTATTGGTGCAAAATTCCTTCATGATACTCTCCATGCAAAGATAGCTATAGCCGTTCAAGATACAAAGCAGGCATATTCAGTGGGGCTGATGGGATATTTTGTGAAGGCGTTTAAGCAGATGGGAGGTATAGTAGTAAAGATTATATCTGTGAAGACGGGCGACAGCTACGAGGTTATGATGAAGGTGGCGAAGGAAATAGCAGAGGTGAATCCGAATGCAGTGTATGCGCCTCTTTATTCTAATGAACTTTCAAAGCTTGTCAAAGCACTGAGGAAAGGTGCTGGATATAAAGGGATAATCATGCTTGGTGATACCGGAGGTGCTCCCACTTTACCCAAGCTGAGCAATGGCACTATAAACGGTGTGTATTTCACTGACCACTATCACATAAAGGGCGTAAGTTCTGAGATAGGTAAGAAGTTTTTGGAGGCATTTAAGGCGAAGTTTGACAAGGATGCCGCCTATGCTGCTGCTGCGGTTGCTTTTGATGCTTATTATATATTATACAATGCAATGAAGCGAGTTGTGGCAGCGGGCAAGAAGCTTACACCAGAAAACATCAACTATGAAATAAGACATACAAAGAATTTGCAGTGTGTAACCGGCACGATAACTATAAACCCCAAGACAGGAAACCCGACAAAACCTATATTTATAGTAAGATGGGAAGGTAATACTGTAAAATTCTTGAAGATGCTGAAATAGCTATTACAAGGGGTGGAAGTAGATTCCTTTCACCCCTTGTTTGGAGAAGACATGGGTTTATTTTGGAAGGTTAGCTTACCTGTTGTCGAGTATAATTGGATGTATAAAATTCAGCTAAGGGCAGTAGAGAAAGTGTTTCAAAGGGAATATGACGGTGTTTTGTTTTTACTTGAACATAGGCCTGTTTTTACGATTGGTAAAAGAGGAAAGGAAACTAATATCCTTGTGTCTGAAGATATATTGCACAGAGAGGGTATAACTGTAGTTTATACCGATAGGGGAGGAGATATAACATACCACGGTCCGGGCCAATTAGTTGCTTATCCTATACTTGATATTATAAGCCTTTTTGGAAGTGTTAAGCGTTTTGTGTGGACACTTGAGGAGGTTGTGATAAGATTACTTGGAGAGTATGGTATAGATGCTGGTAGGAAGGATGGATTTCCCGGGGTGTGGCTTGATAATCATAGGAAGATAATGTCTCTTGGGGTGGCAATAAGAAGGTATAAGAGAAGATGGGTAAGTTACCATGGTATAGCTTTTAATGTGAATCCGATAATGAGGCACTTTTCATATATAAATGCATGTGGGCTTGGAGATTCTGTTATAATGGTTTCTATGGAGCAGGTACTTGGCAGGAAGGTAAACTTTAGTGAGGTAAAGGAGCTGTATGCTGGGATATTTGGAGACCTTTTGGGAATAAAATTGCTGACTTCAGATATGGAAGGATTGAGACTGATATGAGTAGATTTCCTGCGTGGATAAGGATAAAGGTGCCATTTAGCAAAGAATTAAAGATGGTTGAACATCTGCTTTCTGAGTATAGGCTTCATACTGTATGTGAAGAGGCAAAATGTCCGAATAGAGTGGAGTGTTTCTCGAGAGGGACAGCAACTTTCATGATTCTTGGTGATATATGCACCAGAAATTGCCGATTTTGTGCAGTTAAGAAGGGCAGGCCTTTACCGGTTGATGAAGGAGAGCCTGAAAGAGTTGCTGAAGTAGTGAAGATACTGGGATTAAGGTATGTTGTTGTAACTTCTGTTACCCGGGATGACCTCCCTGATGGTGGTGCTTTACAGTTCGCAAGAGTTATAGAAGAGGTTAGAAAAATTGCTCCTGATGTAAAAATAGAGGTTCTTATACCGGATTTTGCTGGTAATCTTGATGCTCTTAAAGTTGTGATAGATGCTGATCCTTTTGTTATAAATCACAATGTGGAGACGGTCCCAAGATTGTACCCAAATGTGCGGCCTATGGCAGATTATTTGAGGTCATTGGATGTGCTTCGGAATGTGAAAAAGTATGCACCGGATATTCTTACTAAATCTGGTGTTATGGTAGGATTGGGTGAGAGGTTCGATGAGGTTATATCCGTCATGAAGGATCTAAGGGAAGTAGATTGTGATATGCTGACTGTAGGACAGTACCTAAAGCCGACATTCTATGCATTGGATGTGGTTGAGTTTGTTCACCCTGAAGTATTTGAAGAATACAGAAGAAGGGGAGAAGAGATGGGGTTCAAAAAGGTCTTCTCTGCTCCCCTGGTGAGAAGTTCCTATCGTGCTGAAGAATCTATAGAATTGGTTTGAACATTTTCGATTTCGGCTGGTAGGTTTTCCTTCTGTAGTTTGAACTGCGAGAGCATCTGAAGAATTTCGTTTTCTCTGTGTACCATTTCTTCTGTTGTTTCTGAAAGTGCATGGGTATCCTTGCTCAAGCGGTTTTCCTTTTCTAAGACTTCATCCATGGATTTGCTGAGTGCCTTTGCTATCTTTGAGAGTTCCTGAGACGCTGCTGCCATTTCTTCAGTAGATGCACCAAGGTTTTCTGCATTTGATGATACAGTTTCTGCCAATCGACTGACTTCCTCTACGCCTTTTAATAGTTCTGTGATGTGCTGCATACTACTTTTGTTCTTTTCAGACGTTTCACTCATGTTGCCAGCCATGTTTTTGATGCTATCAGAGGTGTGTTGCACGCCTGCCATTACTGCTTCTAAATTCTCCTGTATCTCTTTTGCAGCTCCCCTTGAGTTTTCAGCAAGTCCACGAATCTCCTCTGCAACTACTGCAAACCCTCTACCAAATTCTCCTGCACGGGCAGCTTCTATTGCAGCGTTTAGTGCCAGTAAGTTTGTCTGTTCGGCTATACCTGTTATGGTCTGAACAATCTCTCTTATTACAGATGCTTTTTCAGCTAATGCTTCAGATTCGTTTGATATGTTTTCCATCTGTTCCTTAAGTTCTTCTATAGTCTTAGTTACTTCTCTTACACCTCTTTCACCTTCTTGAGCTAACTCGCTCATTTCGTTGGACAATTTATTCAAATTTGCCGCAATATTCACAAGCTCTTGGTTAGTGTTCGCAACATCTTGGATTCCATTACTTTGCTGTTGTAAGGCATCCGTGATTTCGCCAGTTTCTTTTATGCTCTCTGTTAACTCCTTGTCCATTTCTGCAAACTCCGAGATGAATCTCCTTAGCTCATCACCTGTCTGTTTCGATACTTTGGCACCCTGTTTTATCTTTTCCGATAGGTCTAACATCATTAATCTTAGATTCTCCACAAATTTGTTAAAATTCTTACCCAGTTCTCCAACTTCGTCCTGTGTCTTTACCTCTATCTTATAGGTGAGATCTCCCTTACCCTTAGCTAATTCCTTGACAATCTTCAGCAGCTCTCTGGTGGGTGCAATGATTGTGTTCCTGTAAAATATACCAAATATAACGACTATGGCTATCCCTACTATGAATAGTGTTAACTGGGTTTGTTTCATCCATATAACTTTCTTTTCTGCGTACTTCTGAAATAGTAGTACTGCTTTGTTCATTTCCGAGAGTAGCTCTATGTTGTGTCCCACAAGATATGATAAGTTCTCTTTGTTTTTGGATGCTATGAATGATATCATATGAGGTTTAAATTTCTTCCATAACGTTTCTACCTTTTGTAGTTGCGGCCTTACGCTTGGTGGAGCAGGGGGAACCTTTACCATGGTCTTCCATCCAAGGTCTAAAGGTGCTTCTCCTCCGTATGTCAGAGATTTCAGGGTTGTGTCGAATACCTTAATGGTGTTTAAAAGAGACTTTTTAACTGCTTTGGAACCGTTTTGTTTTAGTATTAGTGCTTCTTTTGTCATCTTTTGCGTTAACATTCTCTGCCTGCCTGCAAGATTTACAACAAGGCCGTCTGCTTTTTGTAGAGATGTTATCTTTAATGTTGAGATGTAAACCACTGCAAGCATACCTGCAAACACGAATAACGGCAATATTAGCTTAGCTATCAGGCTTTTCTTCACTTTTACTCCCCCTTTCTTTGGAAATGATATTGTATTCAATTCTATTTTAAGGCTGTGATTTTGTGTTGTCAACTATTGCCTTTTTTATTGTTCGCAATGGTAGGGGGATACAATCAAATCTCTCATCTATAAACTCCAATCCTTCCCTTATGCTGCTTTCTTCCATGCTTAGAACTTCTTTTATGTCTTTTCCCTTCACTATTTCTGTGGTGTAGCTTGCGCTTGCTATTGCGCGCGGGCATCCCTTTATAAGATAGGAGATGTCTTTTATTCTGTTGTTTTCTATCTGTATGAATACCTTGATTTCATCTCCATCACTTGGATTGTATCCTTTAGCATAGGCATTATATTCTTTTAATTGGCCGTTATTTCTGGGATTTGTGAAATGAGTTATTAGTATCTTTGAATACCTCATGCGGTGCCTCCCATCTTTCTGAGTTGAGCTACAGCTTTTTTAAGGTGTTCTATGAAGTATTCTATTTGTTCGTCTGTGTTGTCTGCACCAGTTACCACTCTTATAGTCCCTTCAGCATACTCTTGGGGTAGATTTATAGCTCTTAGTACATGTGAGACTATCTTTTCGGATGAGTGGGAACTGCATGCGGAGGCAGTGGATACAGCTATTTCGTTCATACTTAGCAGCTCTGCCAGTGCTTCTCCATTGACACCTGAGAAACTCAAGCTGAGTGTGTTTACTACTCTTTTATCTGGGTCTCCATTTAGCTTGAACCCCTCTATATTATTACATGCATTCAGTATCATGTCTCTCCATCTTTTGTATTTTTCCTCGAGCTCGCAAAAGTGCTCATAACAGAATTCAATAGCAGCTGCCATGCCTACGGCTCCAGATACATTTTCTGTTCCGGAACGCATTCCTCTTTCGTGGCCTCCACCAAATATGATGTTTGTCACAGGGGTACTCTTCTTTATGTATAGAAACCCTATACCTTTTGGTCCATAAAACTTGTGTGCGGAGGCAGATAACATGTCTATTCCAAGCTCTTTGACATCTATTTTCATCTTTCCTACTGCTTGAACTGCGTCTGTGTGAACAATTGCACCGTACCTTTTTGCTATTTTTGTCATCTCCTTTAAAGGTTGAATAGTGCCAATTTCGTTGTTTGCCAGCATCACTGAAACGATGAGGGTGTCTTCGTTTAGTTTTTTCTCTAACTCTTTCGTGTTTATGATTCCATTTTCTTCCACACTTATGAAGTCTACACGGTAATTCTGCTCTTGCATGTACTTAGCAGTTTCTATCACGGCTTCATGCTCTATCTTCGATGTTACAATGTGTCTTCTTTCTGACATTTTGCTGCTACCGATTATTGCTATGTTGTCAGATTCCGTTCCGCCAGAAGTAAAGTAGATTTCATCTGGTTCGGAATTTATGTATTTTGCTATCGTTTTGCGTGCATCTTCCAGAGCTTCTTTCGCTTCTTCTCCAAGGAAGTGCAAGCTTGATGCGTTTCCAAATCGTTCTCCAAAGTAGGGTAGCATCTTCTTGAGTATGGGTTCAAGAACCGGTGTAGTTGCTGCATGATCCAGATATACCCTCATTTAATTTCTCCCTCCTTTTCTGAAAGTCGGCTAAGGTGATGCTATTGAGTACTTCCATAAGCCTTTTCTCTAATAGCATCATGCCCTTATATGCCATGCACTTTTCTTCACAATATGA
>JAGHAJ010000092.1 GCA_021161545.1 Synergistota bacterium
AGAAGATATATAGGATTCGTTAGTCAGGATAGGAAGTATACCGGTCTTGCTTTGCAGTCCACGGTCATGAAGAATATCATCATGACACACCATATAGGCCAGATGCTAAAAAGAATGAAGTTCACTATAGATTGGGATAGGGCTAAGGGGTTTTCACGTAGACTGGTTGATTCTTACGCTATTGTTTGTAGGGATGTGCATGAATCGGTGTCCACTCTTTCTGGTGGAAATCAACAGAAGGTTGTTGTTGCGAGAGAATTTTCCCTCGATGTTCCATTCTTACTTCTGGATCAGCCAACGAGGGGATTGGATGTTGGCACCATAGAATTTATTCATCAGAGGATACTTCAGATGAGAGGCAATGGTATGGCAATCTTGCTTATATCTGCTGAGCTGGATGAGCTGTTTACGTTGAGTGATAAAATATACGTTATGAGAGGTGGGAAGATTGTGGCAGAGCTTGTGCCTTCTCTAACTACGAAGGAAGAGGTTGGTGCTTACATGCTGGGTGTTGGTGCACATGGGCAGGAACAATAAGTTTGTTATAGGTGGCATAGGCATAGTAGCTGGGTTGCTGGTGAGTATATTTGTTATAAAGATACAGGGTAATTCTCCAGTAGAGGTTTATAAGGTGCTGTTTGATTATAGTGTTGCTTCCTCTTTTTCATGGATATCTACGTTGGATAATACCACCCCTCTGATACTTACTGGGTTGTCTGCGGCTATAGCTTGGAGGGCTGGAGCAATAAATCTTGGACAGCCGGGTCAATTCCTTATGGGTGCAATAGTGGCAGCGTTGCTTGGTATATACGTACCATTTCCATGGTGGTTTTCTATTCCTCTAATATTGGTTGCATCTGCGTTAGGTGGCGCGTTGTGGAGTGGTTTTGCAGCTTTGTTACGGCAAAAGTATGCTATGGATGAGTTTGTAAGCACGCTTATGCTAAACTTTGTTGCCGAATACTCTACCACGTATCTTGTTACGTATCCTTTTTTGGACCCAAAAGCTTATGTGGCTTCAACTGTGGCTATAAAGAAGGCTTTTACTCTTTCTACTGTGGACCAGTTTAATGAGGGATTTTATGTAGCGGTAGCTGTTGCTATCTTTTCGTGGTGGGTTGTTGAGAGGTGGAAGATAGGTTATGAGTGGGAGATGATGGGGCTGAATCCACGATTTGCGAGAGTTGGAGGCTGTAAAATCAGGAATAATTATATGTGGGTTATGCTTTACAGTGGAGCGCTTTCTGGACTTGCTGGGGGATTATTGATACTTGGTGGAACTCAGCATAGATTCATGAAGGGCATAGGTGGGAACTTTGGATGGGATGGGGTTATGCTTGCAATGATAGGGAATAATGATGTTTCTATGACAGCATTGTTTGCATTGTTTTTTGGAGCTTTGAAATCTGGTGGTATAGGTATGGAGTTTGAAACTGGTGTGCCTTCAGAGTTTATTATGGTAATGGAGGCGGTTATAGTCGTCTCCGTAGTAGCTACACGCTCAATTATAGAATTTTACGGGGGTAGGGTAAGGGCATTTTTAAAGGCAAGGAAGGTGGTTAAAAGATAATGGACTTTGTAGTAGCACTCATGAGAGCATCTATAAATAGTGCTACACCTATATTACTTGCAGCCCTTGGAGGTGCTTTTACGTATTATGCTAATGTGTTCAACATTGCAATGGAAGGCATGATGTTGACTGGTGCATACTTTGGCGTTATTGGTAGTTACTTCTTTGCTAACTGGGAGATGGGTATGCTATTTGCTATTGTATCAAGTTTGCTACTTTCTTTACTGTTTTCTCTGTTCGCAATATACCTGAAGAGTGATGAATTTGTCACAGGTATAGCTATAAACATGTTGGCGTTGGGTGGTACTACATATCTGTTGAGGAGTACGTTTCATGTTAAGGGCGCATTTATATCGTCTAAGATTATAGGAATGCCTTCTTGGAAACTTGGTTTTTTGCAGAGTATTCCTATTATAGGAAATGTGTTGAGTGGCTATCCGTTTTTGGTGTATGTTAGTTTTCTCTTAGCAATAGTGGTGGATGTGGTTGTGTTTAAGTCACGCTTTGGTTTAAGATTACGTGCAACAGGCGAAGAGCCTGTTGCTACTCGCTCGCTTGGTATAAATCCTACTACGGTGAAATTCATTTCTGCCCTTTTGTCAGGAGTGTTTTGCGGGTTAGCAGGTGCTTTTCTGTCCTTAGGTTATGTGAATCTCTTTAGTGAAAATATGTCTAATGGTAGGGGATGGATAGCTTTGGCAATAATAATATTGGTAAGGGCAAGGCCGCTTGGCATACTTATATTGTCTTTGCTGTTTGGATTTTTCGAAGCGCTTGCTATAGTCTTGCAAAACTCACCCATTCCTCCGCAGTTTACATCTATGGTTCCATATGTGGCAACACTTTTTGCTCTTTACATATACGCTAAGAGGAAACGGGTAGCAAGCAGAATGGTAGAGATGGGAGATGATTGAATTGAAGGCATGGGAGATTGAGCGTGATTTACGAGATTCTGCTCTGCCTGATAACAATTATAGTGGTGATTGGGGTAATGTAAGGGTACTGCGAGATGCATATGATGTAATACTGAAGGCTTTATGGAGCAGTCGGGTGCCTGGCTCAGGTGCACCTGAACACCTTATTGTTGGGGCTGTCCAAGCAGTTGAAAACATGGGCAGGGATGTATCTGCTGCAGAGTCACTTTTGGATGTGGGTATGGATGCTCTTAATGATAATAATATGAACCTTTTAAGGGAAGTAACTTCACGTATATTTTACTATCTTGAACTTGCTCCAGTCCTGATGAAACATCCATATCATGATTTTGTCCACCCTTTAGGATGGAAAGAAATATCTGCGTCTTTTCCTAAGAAACAGTATAACTATGATGAAGATATGCTCGAAGATAAAGTGTATGGAGGATGGATTGGACAGATTAGTGGTGCTTCTATGGGTACAGCCATAGAAGGGTACATGCATGAGAATTTGATTAAAGTATTTGGGGGCAAACTTGGGAAATTTGTTAGGGAACCAGATACATATAATGATGATATCACCTATGAGATAGCATTTTTACTTGCACTGTCAGAAGATGGTTCAGATATCTCCTCTGAGAGCATAGCGATGAAGTGGATATCCTATATTCCTTTTGGTTGGTCTGCAGAGTATGTAGCTATGGAGAATATAAAGAGAGGGGTATTTCCACCGCTTTCAGGCAGTTTTTTTAACCCCTTCAGGGAGTGGATAGGTGCTCAAATGAGGTGTATGGTCGAGGGTCTTGTTGTGCCGGCAAATCCGTATGAAGCTGCAAGGCTTGCACATTTGGACTCAGTTATATCTCACTCTGCAAATGGAGTGTATGGGGGAGTGCATAGTGCAGTTCTTACCAGCCTTGCATTTGCTATAAATGATCCCAGAGAACTCATTGTGGAGTCTTTGAACTATATTCATCAGAAGACGGAATTTAGAGATGTTGTTGAAGACGTGGTGAGATGGTGCAAAGAGAGTGATAGCTGGTTGGATGTGTATAAGAAGGTGAGAGAACGTTTTCTGAGATATAATTGGATTCACCTATATCCTAATACTGCCTCTGTGATAACGTCTTTGTGGTTTGGAGAGGGTGATTTTGATAAGTCTATGGAGATAGTTGCTTCGTTTGGTTATGATGTGGACTGCAATGCAGGAGAAATTGGGACTATTCTTGGTGTTATGCTTGGTTTGGGTGGGATAGACGGTAGTTGGTATGAGCATTTTAATGGTGTACTCAATACTTACATGGATGGTATGGAATCACTGAGTATATACGAATTTTTGGTGAAAAAGACCTTAAGGTGCATAAAAATGCTTGAAAGTTAACCTTGAATAGGTTTTATGGTATAATTTTGATGGGTGATGAGACATGAAATGCCCATATTGTGGGTATGAGAATGAAGAGCACCGCCTTTACTGTAAGAAGTGTGGTAGGTTTATGGGGGAAAGAAATGTAGTGCCCATAAGGAGAGAGGTTGTAGATATTATATAC
>JAGHAJ010000158.1 GCA_021161545.1 Synergistota bacterium
CAGTCATTATGGCATCTGCTATGTTCATAGAAAATATAACGGCTATAGAAGGCATAACATTGGGCAATATGTACTTGGTGAGAATTTTCTTATTATTTGCACCAAGTGCCCTTGCTGCCTCTACAAAGAGGCGAGACTTAACCGACATTACCTGATTTCTTACCACACGGAAGTAAGTTGGAGCATAAACTACAGCTATGGAGACCGCAATATTGATTATTCCTGGACCAAGCATAGCAGCTATAGCAATTGCAAGTATAAGACCCGGAAAGGAATATATAGAATCCATAATCATGGTAATCACCCTATCGAAAATCCCCCCAACATATCCCGATATGAGTCCTAAAGGAACACCTATGACAAAGGCAATACCCACCGAAATTACGGCTATTGCAAGCGCAATCCTTGCACCATATATAACACGGCTGAGCATATCCCTGCCAAGATTATCCGTTCCCATCCAGAAGTGTCTATCAGGTGGCAAAAACGCCTTTCCTACACTCTTTATAGGGTTATAAGGTGCTATAAATGGAGAAAAAACAGCAAATATTATAAACGCAAGGAGTATAATTCCCCCCGCTACCATCATCTTCCCCGCCACAGTCCTGGAACTACCCTTTAAAAACTTAAACAGCAAATAGGAAATAAACTTCTTTTCCACACCAGTAGTCATTTCAATACCTCACTCTTGGGTCTACCAACGCATCTATCACATCTATAAGGATACTAACTGTCACCACCAACAGAGCATAGAAGACTATTGCTCCCTGAATGCCAGCAAAATCTCTATACCTTATCCTCATAATAAGGTAGCTACCTATACCCGGCCACGAGAAGGTGGTTTCTGTTAAGACCGCACCTGCAAGGAGCAGTGCAAACTGTAACCCCATAATAGTAAGTATAGGAACAAGTGCATTTTTCAAAGCATGCCTGTAAACAACAGCATTCTCTCTTATGCCTCTGGCACGTGCCGCTCTGACAAAATCCATATTTAATGTCAAAACCATATTTCCTCTTACCATCCTCACAAATATACTGGATATCACAAGCCCCAGCGTGATAGCCGGCAAAACAAGATGAGCAACCACATCTCTAAAGGATTCCCAGTCACCAGTGAGAAGTGCATCTATGGTATAAAGAGATGTTATCTTATGAGGGTCCATCATGGGAGATACCCTACCAGATATGGGCAACCAGTGGAGATTCACGCCAAATATCACCTGAAAGAGCATACCCAACCAGAACACCGGTATGGAATATATAATTATAGTATACATTCTACCAAATACATCCCCAAAGCTGTCCTGCCGTCGTGCAGACTCCGTACCCATAAATATTCCTACCAAAACAGCAAAGAGCATAGCATAAAGGGTAAGTTCTAACGTAGCAGGAAACCTCTCCATAATCTCCTGGAACACAGGCCTTTCTGTAAGCATAGATGTACCCATATCGCCATGAAGCAACCGGCCAAGGTAGGAAATATACTGAATAAAGAGAGGCTCATCCAGCCCGAGGCGGTGCCTCATATTGGCAACCACAGAAGGAGGTGCTTTGGGACCAAGCAAGGCCGTAACAGGGTCTCCCGGCATTATCCTCATAATGAAAAAGACCATTGTCAGAAGGATAAGCACCATAGGAACAGCCAACAGCAACCTTACCACAATATAGCGCCTCAGTGAACCCATTAAAAAATAGCCCCCTGCCTCGCAGATTGTATATGCAGAAAATAGGCCCTTTCTATAAGATATCATAACACAGCACAAATCGCAACAGGTAATGTCAACTTTTCACAGATAGGTATTATGTTCCGGTTTAGGAAAAATAAAAGAGCAATAAATACAGGGACCGGCTTTGCAACCAATCCCCTAAAAATCATGACTGTGAGGTATTCCCTTCCTGTGCAGCTCAAGGTGTTTATTTCCTTCTGCCCACCCATCATTTGCATCTTCCTTAGCATCAAGAGAAGCAACATACGGCTTTATATCCACCACCTCTGTTCCATCAAAAGCATCCATCGGGGATATTACAAGCGTAGTACCTTTAATGGCAAGTAGCTTAACAATAGAAAGCCCAATTTTGGTAGGCCTATTAGGGCTCCTACTCGCAAAGAGCCCTACCTCATCGGTTATCCATGGAGGGTGTGCTATATTAGACTTATATCTCGCCCTATCAAGCCAGAAAAGGACTATTATGTATTTAAATGTTTCAAGTCCTCTAAGCGCCTCTTTATACTCAGGGTAAAGTTCTATTTTAAACTCTGCATCTTCATATTCCACAGGTTGATATGGCGCAGCATCTTTATACGGCGTCCTTATGATTCCTATCGGTTTAACACCGTAATTTCCCTCAATCCGAACAACTTCGACACTCTCACCTTCCTGCCCTTCAACCTCAAAAAGGTAAGCAACCTTATGTCTGTCTATCTGCTCACCAACCGCCTTTAGGACTGCAACACTTGAAGGAGTTGCAAGCTCTCTCTTTACATCACTTTTATACCATAAAAGGCCCTCTAAGAGCCTCTTCGTTGCAGGAGCTGGGACATCAAGCAAACCGTGAGACGTCATAACCTTTCCAGAACCCACGTTTATTGAAGAAAAGAATACCCTATCTACCTTAAGGTAGTATATTCCATAACATATTCCAACAACCATGGTTATAGCCCAATTACTCCCTACCTCATGAAAGTGAACACTATCAATAGATTCACCATGTACATAAGCCTCTGCCTCTGCAAGTAACCTATAGGTGCCTGCCACCTTATCTCTCACATCAACAGGTAAAATCATTCTCGATACAAGCCCAAGAACATCGGAAAAATGTCTGTGGGCTTCCCGGTCATCTTTGGGTACAAGAAGACTTTCTGCTTCAACAGGCAGAAAACCAACAGGCCTTATAGCTGCATTCAACTTCTCAAGAGGAAAACCCATTTCAACGAGGCTGTGAAATATCGCCTCTTTCCTCGCACCACCAGAAAGGTCAAAGAATAGAATCCTCATCAGCAAATCCTCACATACTTTGGTAAACCATCCACTATAGGTACCTTCACCTCACCAACTATGAGAGGCTTCACATACTCCACATACAAAGCATCATCATCCACATATTCCTGTGAAAGTTCCCTCTCTTTATTGGCAACAACAGAAAGAGGAGCAGTTGCAGTTTCACCCACTTCTTCACCCAGCGTCACCATGACACCAGTTATCCCGTCCAAGATAAGCTCAACTGCTCTTTTCCCGACCAGTATAGCATCATTTCTGTCTCTTAAAGATGCAAAGTGCATGGCACTTTGTTGGCATATATCCAGTTTTATAGTTCTCGTCTTTAGCTTAAGTTCTCTTTCTATCACTAATTTCAGGTACTCCCCCACACTTCCAAGCATGGGATGTCCAAAGGCATCAACAGAGACATCATCGCTCTCAACACCTATATACTCTCCAGAGTCATCCTTCAACCCCTCTCCCGTAACTATAAACACCCAGCCAGTCTTCCTGTAAACACGCTCAACATCGGCTAAAATTATATCCTTAGACACAGGCACTTCAGGCACATATACCAGATGAGGAGCATTGCTCCCATATTTCCTTGCAAGTATAGTGGATTTTGGTAGCCACCCCGTATTTCTTCCAACTGTTGTCAGTATGGTAATAGGTTCGGAAGTGGCCATGCTTTCTGCATGTATGCCCGCCTCCATGACAGATGTCGCAACATATTTAGCCGCACTGCCAAAACCCGGACAGTGATGCGTTTCAACAAGGTCATTATCTATGGTCTTTGGAATACCAATCACCTTGAGCTCATATCCCACTTTTTTTGCCGCTTCATATATCTTATTTGCAGTATCCATAGAGTCATTGCCACCAATGTAAAAGAAGTAACCTATCCCATGTCTGTCAAAGAAATCAAATATACTCTTGGTGTCACCATTGCTACCCTTCAGCATATACCTACATCCACCAAGAGCCGCACCGGGAGTATATTTCAATCCTTCCAAGAGGGCGTCATCTACCACCGTTAGGTCAACCATTTCCCCTTTAAGCATACCTTCAACACCATGAACAGCTCCATATATCTTTCCGGCTTCTCCTCTCTTCCACTCCGTTATTACACCGTATAAGCTACTGTTTATAACTGCTGTAGGACCTCCTGACTGTCCAATTACAGCATTTCTCCCAACCACGGCAGACCCCCCTTTTCCCTTCAGTATATCTTAAGGAGCTCACTCAAATTCTCTATTACAGGGACACCAAATTTCATCTTAAAGGTATCTATATCAAACATGCCCAGTTTCCCGATGAACTTAATGCCATATCCAAGCGCCCTCTCAGCATCCTTCAACGAATCACCTACAAAAACTACCTCATCTTTCTCAACAGCAAAACTCTCAATGGTATAGTCAAAGTGTGGCTTTCCCTTTCCAAATCCATTTCTAAAACCAAGAATAAGGTCAAACTCAAGACCACATTTGTGAAAATAATCTTCAACATTCTCCTGAAAATTACTGGATGACACGACAACCCTATAATTTCTTGACCTTAACCCTTCAACAGTAAAAATCGTATCAGAGTAAAGAGGATAGGTAAATAGCTCCTTTCGCTTCCTCGATTCAAATCTATTTACCACTATAGAATTCCTCTCACCATTCGGAAAAAGGAGCTCCACCTGCTCAGAAAAAGGGAGTCCCGAAGACTCCCTATAAAATGAGACGACCTCGTCTCTTGGTATATCATACTCTCTCGTGATTTCATCTGCTGCTATTTCTGTAAGTCTCTCCATAGAATCCACCAGCGTGCCATCAAAATCAAACATTATAACCCTTACCATCCAAACACCTGCCTCATGGTTTGTATCGCTTTTTCAGCCGCTGTATCTGGGTTCGGCATGGGAAGTATTTCAGCGGAGATGTAACCATTATACCCTACTTCGTCAAGTGCTTTCTTAATCGCAACAAAATCTATATGACCAAAGCCAGGAGCCCATCTGTTACTATCTGCCACATGCACATGCCCTATCTTACTTCCCGCCTGCTTTATGCTCCGCACCATATCAGGTTCTTCAATGTTCATGTGAAATGTATCCACAAGTACATATACATTCTCCATAGACACAGCGTCTATAAGCTCCAAAACCTCCGACACTGTGTTGATGTAGTTCACTTCATACCTATTTATAGGCTCAATAAGGATACTTAACCCCCTTGTAGAGGCGTATTCAGCACATCTTCTCACACCTTCAATAAGCCACATATATGCATCATTCCTGTTAACACCTTTTTCCACATTACCCCTTATAAGTCCAAGTATTACAGCCGCACCAAAATTAGCTGCAAAATCAACCTGTAACATCAACCTCTCTTGAGCCCTTTCCCTTATACCCTTATCCGAAGAGGAAAGGGACAGGCCCTCAACAAGGAAGGCCTGTCCTGTGCCTACAGCAGGAACTTGAAGTCCAGAATTCTTCACAATGGAGTTTATCTCATCTATATCTACCTTTTGTGGATTCCTGACAGCAATTTCAACACCATCATAACCTAATTCTGCAACCTTTCTTACACTCTTAGTAAGGCTATCCTTAAACGCCAATGCCTCAAACTCTGCATCTGGAGTTGACACCACTATAGCTGCCTTCAAGATAAACACCACCTCAAAAGCCTATTTTGGGCAATCCGTAAACAGGTTTCCAACCATCACTCTCCGGTTCTTTAAGGTACGGCTCCATCTCCTTTGCAGACCTCAATGTAACCTCCTCAACTGGAGGCACTTTCCCGGGTGGAAACGTCTCCAAAATCTGGTCATTTACCAGCGTTAAATACTTTAATATCGCAGCTATAGGCCTTTTTGCCTTCTTCGGGTCTCCCAACGTAGCTTTACCCACAACTCCAACGGGCTGAGCTACAATCTCTATCGGTGCATGCCCTTCCCCTTCAGACCACCTGTGTGGCCTTCTAAACGGCTCAACTGATGTATCAAAGTGACCTCCAGGAAGGTAACTCCTGGTCTCTGTGTCACTTGCATGTTCCATATCAATCATCTCAGGTGGGAACATTAAAAGGGCAATAGAAGTTTCTGCTTCTGCAGCATGTATAAACTCCGTCTCCATGGCATTGGGCTTACCATTCGGACCGAAAAACTCCCTAACAGCTCTATGCCAATCTAAAACCTGATATATACCAGGAAGCTGATACTTGTACATGAATTCATGTAGAGCAGATTCAAGCACCCATAGTTGGCCATGGTTGTTGAGTATTATCTGCTTTCTGAAACCGTCATTCCATAGTCCCAACATCACATTAACAAGCATCTCCTTCACAACATCCTGCGGGACATTTACCGTACCTGCCATCCCTATGTGATGGTATGGATGTGCCCCATAGTTTATTGGTGGCCATGCGAGATTAACAGGTTTTCCCTGCTTTGCAGTGTATCTCCGAACCGCCTCAGCAATCATGCATACAGCAAGCGTATCCATGCCAGAGCTCATATGGAGACCGTGCCTTTCAGTACTACCCACAGGAATAATAACTATATCATTTCTCTTTCTGTTTTCAACCACTTGCTGACGAACCGCAGTCTGAATATAACTACCCGGCTTTGCTAACTCTGGAGGAGAAGGCACCTCATACTCTCTAAGAATCTCGTCTATTTCTTCTTCCGAAGCATCCCATATCTGTTTTTTCAACCTACCAACTTCGCTATCCTCAAAGACTATTGCAGGATTTTCGGTTGTAATCCACATTCTTCCCATACTATTATACCTCCCTCTTAAGGCCTCAAAATTACCTCTATTGCCTCTTTTTGCCTCATAGCATTAAGTCCAACTTTAAAATCCTGTAGTTTAAGGTCATGTGTGATAAGTTTCCTCAAAGGCAACACCTTCAAAGCCCTTATTGCGTCAGGAAATGTATGGTCCGCTATGTACGTTCCCATGACATTTATCTCATGCCTCGTTATATCATACTGGTAAAGGTGCTGCTCAACAGACCTATTCATACCAAACAGTAACACTCTTCCACCCCTTCTCACAACCTCAAGGGTATCACCAAAAAGTACACCAACCGCATCAACTACAATGTCCGCACCTATGTCTGTCTCGTCCATGACAACATCCTTCAAGGATGTCTCTTGCGGATTCACTATCATGTCTGCCCCCATCTCTTCCGCAAACCCTCTCCTGTAGTCAGATGGTTCTGAGACTATCACACGCACACCAGATGCCTTGAATATCGCAATGTAGTAAAGTCCTATCGGACCAGCTCCAAGGACCACTGCAGTCTCTCCTATCATAGGTTCCAGCTTCTTCACACCGCTCACAACACAAGATAAGGGTTCTGTAAATACAGCTATCTCAGGTGGAATACCATCAGGTATTCTGTGGAGGGAATACTGAGGAGCTACATTATACTTGGCGAAGCCCCCATCAATGAATATACCCAGTGTTGTCATATTTACACATAAATTCGGTCTGCCCATCTTACAATAAGCACAACTATCACATGGAATATTAGGGTCTATGACTACTCTATCTCCCACTTCAAATCCCTTAACCGCTCTGCCCTTCTCTATAATCTTACCTGTGTATTCATGACCCAGTATAGTGTCAGGAGTTGCAGGATGACCAGGAGGTACATTAAGTATCTGTATATCAGTCCCACATATACTCGCTGCTTCAACCTCAATCAATACCTCCTCATCCTTTTTTATCCTCGGGATTTCTCTTTCCTCAAGAGAAAACTTTCCATCACCCTTAAAAACAACTGCAAGCATCTTTTCCATAACTAATCCCCCTCTTACATGACAGCAGTTATCTTAACATTTGCCTTGTCTGTCTGCAATAACTTTATGTGGTCAGGAACCTCATCTATAGAGATCTTCTTTGTAATCAATGGCGTTTGGTCCATACCACTCGCCATCAGACTTATAACATTAGGGAATGTGCCGTGTCCAGAATGCCCCTGAGAACCAACAATCTGTGCCCTTCTAACCTGAAATACTTCAGCAGTAACCGGTATTTTCACATCTGCACGA
>JAGHAJ010000256.1 GCA_021161545.1 Synergistota bacterium
CCACATCTCCTTTTTGGGGGTCTAAAGCATGGACAACCAAAGACCTTGACCACTCCCTTGAAATAGGAATACCTTCAAATCCCAAGTTCCTGTTACACGGAAAGGGATTTAAAGCCAAATCCTCAGCCTTTATAATCAACACGCACCTACCACCTAAGTAGCCAGGATTACCCTCAGACGGTCTGAATGAATATACAAACTCCTCAGAGGTACCAAGCTCAAAACCCATATATACCCTCACATTGCGCTTGGCCAATACACTTAAAAGACCCTTGTAGTCATCCTCATTTTTCACAAAATATCCAACTACACAACCTTCCTGCAGCAGAAACAAGACTTTCGCATGCGAGCTTATCAAATCATGAGAATTGTGTCCGCTTACCATACATATATCATTAACATCTACACCCAATCTGGAAGCGAGATACACAACAGAAGATACCGCTGGTATTACCTCAAACTCACCCACATACAGCCTTTGCATTATCTTCCTTGCATAACTGAACAAAAGAGGGTTTCCAGAAACAAGCAAAACCGAAGTTCGATAAGACCGCAATCTCGAAACAAGCTTAGCTATACTGTCTTCTTTCAAGGCTTTCCGTATATCAAGCTCACAGAGCTGAGCCCTCAAAGAAAGGCCTTTTAAGATAGAGAATGAATGCTCAAAACCTGCTATGAATTCAGCAGATTCCAGGATGTCTATCACCTTACAGCTTAAATCCTTTAAGTCACCAATACCTGTACCAACAATAAATATCATTCTCCACCCATCCTATCAGAAAGTAACCTTTCACCGTTAAACATGCTAACTCTGAATATTGCACTCCCAAACTGTCTCAACCGCCTTACAGCGACATCTCCGATAGAGGAGAAGACATCCTCCACATCAATTCCTTCTTCTTCCAAAAAATCAATCACTCTGTTAAACGGAGATATCTCCATTATTTTCACAGCCAACCTCCTATCACACTTACCTGCAACAAGCGCCACATGGGTAATAAGTATCTCCGGTTTTGAATCACTAAACCTGCTATCCGTGTTGAAATTGCCGCCAGCAAGCTTCATAAGCTTCTGAAAGCTTCCAGAGATATGAATACCCCTAAACCCTCTCTTTAAGGCCTCTTTCACACAAAAACCAAAGTAATTACCACACAGAACAATATTCTCAGAATCTCCAAAGTATCTCTTATGGAGTTTCTCCCCTATGCCTCCAGGAACAAAAGCTATCCAGTCATGTCCCTTTGCCTTTATAACATCCATTTCTGGTGGCAAAGACTCTTTCCACGCCTCTTCGCTCATAGGTTCGACTATTCCCGAAGTCCCAAGAATGGATATCCCATCCTTTATCCCAAGCCTGCTGTTAAAAGTGCGTTTGGCTATTTCTTCTCCGTTCTCAACCTTTACATGCACCACTCCCTCCCTTATCCCAAACTCCTTCAAAACCTTTTTCATCATCGCTCGCGGAACAGGATTAACAGCAGGTTCACCAACTTCCAGTTTTAGGCCTTTTACCGTGACAATACCAACTCCCCCATCAGACCTAAAAACAACATCACCAACACTCTTTTCCTCAAATGCAACAAGTATCAACACACCATTAGTAATATCTGCATCATCTCCCGCATCCTTCCTTGCAGAACAAAAGCAAAGTCCATCAATAACACTGCAATCTTCTATGGGAACATCCACAATCCAACCTATAGGGAGTTCAACCGTAACAGACCTTGGAACACAACCAAATTTACCACAAAGTATGGATGCTTTTAGAGCAGCCGTAGCAGTTGTGCCCGTCGTAATACCCCTCCTCAACTTCCTACCATTGACATCAACATACCACTCCATCAGCTTTTGCCTCCAGTAGAAGGGCATTAAAGGCAGCAACTGCAACAGGGCTACCACCTCTGGTGCCAAGCAAGGTAATATGAGGAATAGATGAATCTGCTAATCTTTGTTTCACCTCAGGTGCACCAACAAATCCAACCGGAACACCTATCACAAACCCGGCAGAACCATGCTCAAGTATTCGAAGAAGAGCTGTTGGAGAGTTCCCTATCACAAACACGGCATTGGGATGCCTCATCAATGCCTTATCTACAGCAAGATATGCCCGAGAAACCCCCATCTCCACAGACTCTCTTATCACATCCTCATCATCCACATACACATTAACAGACAAACCCTTTATCACCTTTCGGGATATGCCAGCAGAAACCATCTTCACGTCTGTAACCACAGTTCTCGAAACACACATAGCATCACAGAAAGCATCATAAAAACCCTCAGAAAACACAATACTCTCAGCAACAGAGATATCCCCAGTCGCATGCACAATCCTCCTAACTACAGCCATCTCCTTACCATCAAACCTGTCAAGAAGTCCATTTTGAGACAGCAGTCTCGTAATTATCTCAAAGCTCTCATCCTCTATAGAAAAAGGATTCTTCTCCATAAATACCTCCTAAAAAACAAATATTCATGCCTCTTTTGCGGGAAGAAGCACTAACACTTCGATTAAGGCAGGTCTCCCGACTCGTGGATCAACCTACTCACCACGCCTTCCCAGGGGAATCCCCAGTGGCATAAATGTGGCTTTCGTCCCCACACACGGCAGCCCGACTGTGCTGGATTCTCACCAGCTTCCCTATTAAGCCAGCAGGCACCTTAATCTGTTCACTATATTAAATTGTCAATAGTAGTATACCACCCACAAAAACATCAGTCAACTAAAAATACTACTGCTGGATATTCATCCCCACTCATGCTATATTATTATTATGAGGAAAAAAATATTATTATTGCTTCTCGTAATGACTGTGTCTGTCTATCTTGTGGCCTATAAGGTAGACAGTGTAGTGTTAGAAAGGCACCTCAAGGAGGAAGTATTGAGAACTGCTACTGGATACATCCATTACATCAATGAACTCCTTACTGAAACATCGTCATCCATAATAAGAAACAGAATTTCCGAGGAAAAGATTCTACGACAGAACCTTCAGCAGGAAAGTATCAGAATCACACAAGTAATTAGAACTTACGATCACCTTGCAAAAGAAGAAATCATCACACAAGAACAGGCAGAGCAGTTAGCACTATCTTATATAAAGAAATATACTACACAGGACAAAAGTATTCTCTTACTGAGCAAGGATTTCCTCCCCATATACGCCTCCAATAACATCGTATTACAGATGCCCAAAGACCCCATGTTTAGAGGAGCTATATCGGGAAAGACAACAGGTAACATATACTACACCTATAACGGCAGCGATTACATAATTGGATGGTCCACATACAAACCGTGGCAATGGACGGTAGGAGTGCTGATAAATACAAGCAAGATTCTATCCCTCTCCTCGTATCGAGACTTTGTAGAGGAAGAAAAGAAAATACTCAAAGAAAGACTCGTCAGATATTCGGGAAAGAACTACTACCTCGTGATATACAACAGCAAGGGAGATATTGTCTCATATTCATACACAGAACTGGACAAAGACGACCTTCCTTCATCAAAAGAGATAAAGAAGATATTCTCAGAAGGATACGGCTACTTCTTCTACAAGGTAAACAACAAAGAAAAACTAAAGATTTTCAGTTACTTTCCTGTATTTGACTGGTACATAGTCCTGACATTTTTCCCACAGCAGTACCTAAAACCCATTCTCTGGAAGATATTGAAGGAAGAGCTACTTCCTTTATCCATAGTGATGCTAATATTTGCAGCAATTATCCTGATATATATCAACAAGAGAGTCATATCTCCTCTATCTGCACTCAAAGATGGGTTCAAGAAACTAAAGAATAGTCAGTTTGGTCATCAAATAGATATTCGATCCACTGATGAGATGCAGAGCGTCATAGAAGATTTCAACGAAATGTCCCGAAATGTGGCATTACACTACGACGAGCTCGAAGCAGCATACGGAGAGCTCGAAGCAACACACAGTGAGCTTGAAGCCAAAGACATGGAAGTAATGAAAGAGAGAAACAGGTTAAAGATACTCGTAGAGATAACAAACAGGTCATTTGAACTCAATGACAAAAAGGAAATTGCCAGCACAGTTATCGAAGTGCTAAAACGGGAAAAGGGATACAAGAACATAGACATCTCGCTACTAAAAGACGGTAACCTTACACCACTATCCTATACAGGATACTCCATAGATCTTTACCATAAAATGCCAGCAGATATTGGTATAAGAGGCTGGGCTATAGCCACAAAGGAGCTAAAGAATGTACCCGATGTCAGCAAGGAACCTCACTACTATATGGGGGACACATCTATAAAGAGTGAATTATCATGTCCAATCATATACCAGGATAAGGTGCTTGGAATAATAGACGTGGAAAGTAATGAACCTGCCAGCTTTGACAGAGATGACGAGCAAACATTCAAACTAATAGCACACTACCTCGCCATGGCATTCATAAAGATAGACATATTAGACGCATGGAAAAATCGGACAGAAGAGCTTGCATTTATGATGGAAACCATCAGGGAGGCAAACAAGGCGTCATCCATCAGAGAAATAGCCAAGATAATGATTACAAAGTTAGTAGAAGAAAGAGGATACAAAAATGCAATATTTTACACAAGAAAGGGAGATAAGCTATTTGCCGTTTACAGTCACGGATACCATGTAGAAGAGGGAAAAGTAGCACCTTGGGAAGTTCTATACATAAATGGGAAAGGCATAATATCAAGGGCTGCAAGGACGGCTGAACCCCAAAATGTCCCAGATGTGCTCAAAGATCCCGACTATGTTACGGGAGACGAAAGAATAAGGAGTGAGCTGGCTGTACCCGTAGTGGTCAATGAAGATGTAGTAGGTGTCATAGATGTTGAGATGGAAGAGATATCAGCATTCACAGCTGAAGACGAGAAATTCCTGTCCACACTCGCAAATGAGTTATCCATAGTAATATCCAAGATAAACGCCATTGAAGAGCTTCAAAACGCATATAAAGACCTCTCACTAAAGGAAGAAGAGTTAGAAGCTTCCATGAAGGAGATCGAATCATACTCCCAACTCATAGAGAAACAAAAGACAGAACTACAAAAGGCATACTTGGACACGATAAGAGCTCTGTCAAAGACCATAGAAATGAAAGATCCATATACAGAAAACCATTCCACCCGTGTAGCGGAATATTCAATAAAGATTGCAAAACTACTGGGACTGAGAGGCGAGGAAATACTGAAGTTAAACTATGCTGCCCTCCTGCATGATATAGGAAAGATAGGTATAAAGGGTTCGATACTGAACAAGAAGGAGAAACTTACACCAGAAGAGTATGAAGAGGTAAAAAAGCATCCCCAAATAGGTGCCAATATACTCCAGAAGGTACGCTATCTACACGACATCGTACCCATTGTACTCTACCACCACGAAAGATGGGATGGAAAGGGCTATCCGAAGGGACTAAAGGGTGAAGAAATACCCTTGCTTAGTAGGATTATAGCGGTAGCAGATACGTTTGACGCAATGCGTTCCGACAGACCCTACAGAAAGGCATTACCCTTAAAGATGGTCATAAGAGAGATAAAGAAAAATACTGGTAAGCAGTTTGATCCAAAGATAGCAGCAGTATTCGTAGAGTTCATATCAAAAAATTTGGTATAGAAGAGTAAGGCACCAACAGTAGAAAATCAAATAAACTTGTGTTAAAATAAACCCTGATGAAAAAATCAGTCATCATCTATTGCCTTGTTGTTTTGCTTTCGTTTTCAGCAACAGCAAAAGCCAGGTTACCAAACTATAACTACATCAGATACCTCTTCTATAATGAAGGGTTGCAGAGACTTGCAAACATAGCGAGAAATACCTCACCAGAAGAGTTGCTGCACTCGAACAGGGTGTTATCTGCGTTTCTGATAGCAAACACCTACAGATTAAGATTTAACTGGGAACAGGCTGCCAAGTGGTACAAAGCCATATGGGTAAAAAAGCCAAAGGAGTGGGTATGGGCAGCTGCTTATTACGCTTTCTCGTTAAAGAGGCTGAAAAAATACAAAGAAGCCGCAAGAATATTGCAGAAACTTCCCATGTCAAGTTCTTATTATCTGAATGCTCGAATTCATTATCACTTAGGTGTATGTCTATCAGAAATAGGCGATGACAAAGCTGTATATCACTTCCTGAGGGCATCCAGTATAGACAGCACTTTAAAGCCGTTTGCCTACCAAAGAATAGCTTCCTTCTACTTAAAGGAAAAGAGATACAAAGATGCTTACATTATGGCTGTCTCACTACTTGAAGAAAACATCTACAACAGGGTGGCCAGAAAGATATTCTTGCGTGTATACCCTACCATTAAAAAACACAGCATAAATACAAGGTTCATATATGCAAAACTGCTATTTCAGAACGGAGAATACAAAAATGCCCTTCAAGTATTCAGAACCATAAAGGGCATAACAGGAATGTATTGGCAGGCAAAGTGCTTAACGGCACTTAAAAGGTACAGCACTGCCATATCGATTTACAAATACATCGTAAGGAGATTCCCAGACAATAGCCTTACCCACCATGCACTAAAGAGGCTCTTTCGCATAGCCTACTACAACCTCAAATACAGGCTTACCGGTATAAGGATTATAAAAGGGACAATAAATAAGCTTCCATTACCAGAAAGGGCATACTCATCGTATCTGCTGTATCTATTATATAAAAAGTCAAACAACCACTACATGAAATCCTACTGGCGAAACATATTATTAAGAAAGTACCCAAACACCAAGTATGCGCGCCTATTGGCAAGAGAGCTGGGTATAACATCCTATCTTCGCAGAAACTACAAAAGCGCCTTAAAGTACTTCAAGATAGTGAACAACTACTACTGGATAGCACTATGTTACAAGAAGTTAAAAAATAGATACATGTACAGGAAATACCTCAATCTGGAAAGAAAGGCCAACCCTACATCCTACTACACTACCCTACTAAAGAGGAAGATTAAAATGCAGAAGCTACCCAAGAGCTATAGTATCCCGACATATTGGGAAGAGCGTGCAGGGTTTGTTGAAGCTGCATTCAGCAGATATAAAAGGAATCTGATAGGAACAAAAACCCCATTTAAAAGTTACTATCGGATAGCTCTCCTCTCACAGGTGTTTGCAAACTATAGACAATCCATGGGATACGCTTACATCTATATCCTAAAAAGGAGCCATAACATACCTCAGGCTATATGGAAATTATATCTTCCAAAAACCGTGTATTGGAAATACATAGCACAGACAGCAGAAAGACTGCATCTGAACCCTTACCTCATATTGGCACTCACGAAACACGAAAGTTCTTTTGACCCAATGGCAGTTTCATATGCAGGTGCAATAGGGCTTATGCAGATACTTCCGGGAACTGCAAAGGAAGTATTAAAGATAAAAAACACAAACGAGCTTTTTATTCCCGCAATAAACATAAAGGCTGGTAGTATATACCTCTATTCAAAATTAAAGAGACTGAAAAGATTAGAATGGGCTATTGCCTCTTACAATGCTGGAGAAAGGAAGGTAAAGGAGTGGGTATCCGGATACAAAAAACTCAGGAAAAGGTATTCACCCGTTGAATGGATAGAATTTATTAAGTACACAGAGACAAGAAACTATGTAAAACAAGTGCTATCATCATACCATCTATATAAGATGATATATCAAAGGAGGTAGGACAATGATAATAAGAGGTAGTAGTTTGACAAAGGAGAAAAAGGTAGATTTTAAAGGAGGAAAAGGAGAATTCACAATAGGTTATCTCTTCAAAGACGAATCAAGGGAAAGTGGCACTACAAAGATAATGGTGGTTGAACTCCCTCCAGAATCATCAATAGGCTACCACCAGCACGTAGATGATGAAGAAATATACTACATACTGAGTGGAAAAGGCCTTGCAAACGACAACGGAAGCATCACAGAGATTCGACCTGGAGATGTGATGATAACAAGAAAGGGAGAGTACCACGGTATGGAAAATCACTCGAAAGAAACGCTTGTATTTCTTGCTATAATAAACAAGGTATGACAGAACACGACAACACACAGTGCAAAAAACGAGCATTTTGGGTATTATTTGCCTCCGTATTCATAGCAATGTCTGGCCTAGGTATAATTGCACCTTTAATGCCTATATATGCAAAGAGCCTTGGTGTAACCGGGATATGGCTGGGAATTGTATTTTCAGCCTTTTCCATATCGCGTACCATATTCATGCCCATCATAGGCAGAATATCCGATAAAGGCGGTAAAAAGATATTCCTGCTTAGTGGGTTGCTAATGTATTCTATAGTTTCCATACTTTACACATTCGCTACTGGTATCCTAAGTCTGACAGCAATAAGGTTTATCCACGGTATATCGTCTGCCATGGTCATACCAATAGCAATGGCATACATCGGAGAAATTGCACCAAAAGGAAAAGAAGGAAGTTATATGGGAGTATTCTCTATGTCCTTCTTTCTTGGAATGGGAGCAGGACCATTTATAGGCGGAACACTGAGCGATGCTTTTGGAATAAAATATGCATTTTACGCAATGGGAACCCTAACAGCCATAGCCTTAATAAACACACTCGTTTCCCTACCCAATATAAAGGTAAAAAAGAAGCAGAAAGAGCCAGCAAAATTCAGGGAGATGCTGAAGAACAATGCAGTCAAAGGATTGTTCATATTCAGAACGATAAACTCAATGGGACGGGGAAGCATATCGTCTTTCCTACCAATACTGGC
>JAGHAJ010000213.1 GCA_021161545.1 Synergistota bacterium
CTTCAATGCCCGGAAGGATGTTTTCTGTATTGGCTGAGAACGGTATAAATATAGACATGATTGCTACCTCAGGTTTGAGGATATCGTGCATAGTAGAGAGAAAGCACATAAATGATGCGGTTAGGGCACTCTATAAGGCGTTCAATGTGAACATGAATAATAGTGAGTAGCTATTGGAGGGGGAGACTGATTATGTATAAAGTGGCTGTTGTTGGGGCTACGGGTGCTGTTGGTATGCATATGGTAAAAGTGTTGCAGGAGAGAAACTTCCCCATTGATAGATTGTTTTTAGTTGCCTCTGAGCACTCGGCGGGAAAAAGGATTGCTTTTAAGGATGAGGAACATGAAGTGGTTGCATTAAGGGATTTTGACTTTTCTTCTGTTGATATTGCATTGTTTTCAGCAGGTAGTTCTGTAAGTAAAGAGTATGCACCGAAGGCGGCAGAGTCGGGATGCATCGTGGTCGATAATAGTAGTGCCTTCAGAATGGATGATAGTGTTCCTCTTGTTGTGCCAGAGGTTAATCCTCAGGATGTGGATTGGCACAAAGGTATAATAGCCAATCCGAATTGTTCTACTATTCAAATGGTGGTTGCTCTTAACCCTCTTCATAGGGTTAATAGGATTAAAAAGATAGTTGTTTCTACCTATCAAGCGGTCTCTGGTAAGGGGCTGAAAGCTGTGGAAGAACTGAAAAATCAGTCTGCTGATGTGCTTTCGGACAAAGATGTAGTTCCTGAACAGTTTCCCCATCAAATAGCTTTTAATGTGTTGCCACATATAGATGTCTTTGTTGAAGATGGATATACCAAAGAGGAGATGAAGATGCTCAACGAAACAAGAAAGATTATGGGGGATTCTAAAATAGATGTTGCTGCTACAGCGGTGAGGGTGCCGGTATTTATAGGGCATTCTGAATCTGTATGGGTAAAGTTTGAAGGAGAGATGAATGTAAGCAGGGTTAAAGATATACTGAAAGGTGCAGATGGTGTTGTGGTTGTGGATGAACCTTCTGCTGCAGAATACCCACTTGCTGTTGATGTTGCTGGTAGAGACGAAGTCTTTGTTGGCAGAATCAGGCGGGATTTGAATGACCCCTTGGCTATTTTGATGTGGGTGGTTGCGGACAACTTGCGTAAAGGTGCTGCAACTAACGCTGTTCAGATAGCAGAGCTGCTCGTAAAGAGGGGTAAAGTATGACAGAGGTTACATCTGTCATGTTTCGGAGGAGGGCTATAGAGCTTGTAGCAGAGGAGGCGTGGAAGAGAGGTGTAAATTTTCCGTGCACGAGGATGGATAGCTCGGATGCCCTTGGTAAGAGGGTGTGCGGAGATGTGCTTGCAGTTGAAGATATTCCCCAATTTGATAGATCCACTCGTGATGGCTATGCTGTAAGGGCAGAGGATACATTCGGTAGCTCGCCGTCATTACCCGCCTACTTTGATATCATAGGTGAGGTAAAAGTAGATGATGTGCCTACACTAAGGGTCTCTTCGGGTAAGGCTGTAAAGATAGTTACGGGTGCCCCTATGCCTGAAGGTGCAGATGCTGTTGTGATGTTGGAATACACTGACAGTATAGAGGGAGATTTGATAGAGGTGTTTAAGCCTGTTGGAAAAGGAGAGAATATTCTATTTAAGGGAGAAGATGTATCTGTAGGTAGTGTCCTTGCCTCGAAGGGTAGCATCTTGAGGCCATCTGATATAGGTGGTTTGATGTCAAATGGTATAACTGAAGTGGATGTGTATTCCACCAAGGTGGGTATTGTCTCAACCGGTAATGAGATAGTTCCTCCGTGGGAGATACCTGCTTCGGGAAAGATAAGGGATATAAATAGTTATACGCTCTCTTCCATGGTTGAAGAGTTTGGATTTCTACCCGTTTCTTATGGTATAGTTAAGGATGATAAGGATGTGTTGCTTTCTACTGCAAGAAAGGCTATAGATGAAGTTGATGCCCTTTTGTTCTCCGGAGGTAGTTCAGCAGGTGCCATGGATTTTGTTGAATCGGTTGTTAAGGAGCTACCGGACAGTAAAATTGTGGTTAGAGGTATATCTGTATCGCCGGGGAAGCCGACATTGGTAGCGTTTTCAGGTAGGAAGCTTATCTTTGGTATGCCGGGACATCCAGCGTCTTCTATGGTAATATTTGAGGTGTTTGTTAAGGAGATATTTAGCCTTATTATAAGTGGTGATCTGCTTGATAGAATGGTGGTTCAGGCAGTCCTTGAAAAACAGATTTCAAGTGAGGGTGGCAGGGAAGACTTTGTGAGAGGTTATTTAAGAGAAGGCAGCGTTATGCCGCTTTATGGTAAATCTGGAATGATATCCACGATGTTCAGATCTAATTGTCTTATACATGTTCCACTGGAGAATGAAGGATACCAGAAGGGGGATATGGTAGAAGTATGGCTTATTTAAAACTTGTTGGTAAGGATGAGGCGTTGAGACAGTGGTTTGATGCGCTTGTCTTCGATTACAGTGAGAGCGAAGTGCTGGATCTGGCAGATGCGTATGGTAGAGTTCTCTCTAAGCCTATATGGGCTGATAGGTCTTTACCCTCTTATTATGCGAGCAGTGTTGATGGTATTGCTGTTTGCTCTGAGGATACTGCATTTGCTACCGAATCACGCCCTGTAAAGCTCAGGAGGGATGTGGATTTTGTATGGGTTAATACCGGTCAGGAGATACCGAGTGAATATGATGCAGTGATTATGGTTGAGGATGTTGATTGGATAGATGAAGATAATGTTGAGATTCGCTCTCCTATTGCTCCAGGTAGCAATGTTAGAATGGTGGGAGAAGATGTGGTTGTAGGGGATATGCTTTTCCCTGCGTATCACCTTTTGGATGCTGTATCAGTCTCTCTTCTGGTTGCAAATGGTATAAAGAGCGTTGAGGTGCTCAAAAAACCACGAGTGGGATTTATACCTACTGGCGATGAAATAGTAGAGCCTGCAGAACCTATTAAACCGGGGCAGAGTTATGAATCTAACTCTTTTATATTGAAGGGCCTTGTGGAGCAGTGGGGGGGCAGTTTTTTCAGGTATAAGACAATTGTTCCTGACAAACCTGATGAAATAGCTAAAGTGGTGAAAGAAGTGTTAAAAGTTGCTGATGTTGTTGTGATAGGTGCAGGTTCATCTGCGGGTAAGAAGGATTTTACTGCAAGGGTGATAGAGAGCATGGGTAGGCTTTTGGTTCATGGGCTTCGCTTGAGGCCTTCGAAGCCTACCCTTCTGGGCGTAATAGGAGAAAAACCTGTTGTTGGCCTTCCTGGATATCCTTTTGCTGCTCTTGTTGCAGCAGAGCTATTCTTGAAGCCATTGATTTACAGGATGTTGCACAGACCATTGCCTTGTGAGGAGGTTGTGGATGCACGAATAGTCAAGAGAGTTGTGTCGCCAATGGGGGTTGAGGAGTATCTCAGAGTGATGGTTGGAAAAGTTGACGATAACTGGGTTGCTTTGCCTTTACCGAGAGGTTCGAGTCTCCTTTCTCCATCAGTTAGGCAAGATGGCGTCTTGGTGATTCCAATGGAAGTTATAGAGTATAAACCCTTTGATAGGGTGAATATTGCGTTAAAGAGGAATATTTCAGAACTGGAGAATACGCTGTTGTGCGTTGGAAGTCATGATATTGTTCTGGACATGATTGATGCAATGATGAGGCAAAACTTTCCTGGATACAGGATGGTTAGCGCATCTGTGGGGAGTTTGGGTGGTATTTTTTCTCTCAAGCGTGGAGGTTCGCATATCGGGGGTGTTCATCTCCTTGACACCGAAACGGGAGAGTATAATGTGAGTTATGTGGATAGGTATCTTTCTGATGAGGATGCCGTGTTGATTGATTTTCTTTATAGGTTGCAGGGCATAATGGTACCTAAGGGTAATCCCAAGGGGATAAAAGGTATAGAGGACTTACTCCGAGATGATGTGAGATTTGTTAACAGGCAAAAGGGATCCGGGACAAGGGTCTTACTTGATTATAAGCTGTCCGTGATGGGGTTATCTCCATCCGATATAAAGGGCTACGATGATGAAGAATTTACCCACATAGGTGTAGCTATAAGGGTGGCAAGTGGCAGAGCAGATGCTGGATTGGGCATACTGAGTGCTGCTAATGCCCTTGGGCTTGACTTTATACCTGTTGGTGAGGAGAAGTATGACCTTCTGACACTTCGGAGGTTTCTTGAACTCCCGCAGATGAATGTGTTGTTTGATGTTATCGATAGTGGCGAGTTCAGACGGAGGCTTGATGCACTGGGAGGTTACAGATGGGCAAGAAACTGAAAGACAGATTTAACAGGGTAATTACTTACCTCAGGGCATCGGTAACGGATAGGTGTAATCTGAGGTGCAGATATTGTATGCCTGAAGGTGGGGTCAAGTTCTACTCACATGATGAGATACTGAGATATGAGGAGATAGAGCGGATTATAGAGGCGGCTGTGGAACTTGGCATGAGGAAGATTCGTTTTACGGGAGGAGAGCCCTTTGTCAGGAAGGGTTTTATCGAGTTTCTGAAAGATGTGCACCAAAATTTCCCCCAACTTGAGATAGCCTTAACAACCAATGGTGTGCTTTTGGGTAAGTATATTGATGCACTGAAAGATGCGGGTGTAAGCCGATTAAATGTGAGCCTTGATACGTTTGTGCCGGAAAAGTATCGATATATAACGAGAGTAGGCAACCTGAAGGATGTTCTTCATGGTATAGACAGTGCTATAAGTGCTGGATTTAGCTATTTGAGGATAAATGTTGTAGCCATCAGGGATTTTAACACTGATGAATTGTTTGATTTTGTGGACTTTACTGCAAAGAAGCCAGCAATAGTGAGATTTATAGAGTTTATGCCTTTAGGTGGTGGTGTGTGGAGTAAGGATAGGTTTGTCTCTGCTGTTGAGTTGAGGAAGATGATAGAAAAAGAGAGAAAGTTATACCCGCTTGAGGGTGGGAGGGATACCGATGGACCAGCCACTTACTATAGGGTTGAAGGTGCTGGTATAATAGGTTTTATAGCTGCTATGACTGAGCATTTTTGCGACAGGTGCAATCGCTTGAGGCTGACGTCTATAGGGCAGTTGAGGCCCTGTCTGTTTTCAGATAGGGGTGTGGACTTGAAGGCTATACTAAGGGGTGGAGGTAGCAAGGAGGAGCTGATGCAAGGCATAGTAGATGCCGTTAACATGAAGCCGGCTGGTTGGTGGGAAGTGATAGGCACCGATACGGTTATGAGCAGGATAGGGGGATAGCAATGAGTGGGCTTACCCATGTTAAGGAAGAC
>JAGHAJ010000242.1 GCA_021161545.1 Synergistota bacterium
ACGAGTCCAGATGTCTTTGTTGCCATGAGTCAGGAGGCATATGACACATACATAGATGATGTGAAGCCTGAGGGCATAGTCATTGTTGATACTTTCTATGTGAAGGACTTTGCGAAGGGGAATAATGTGCACCCTTTACCACTCACGGAGACTGCTGAAAAGAAGACAGGTAAGACCATAGTTACCAACATGGTTGCACTTGGAGCTTTGAGCTACTTTATAAAAGACATTGTGCCGGTGGATGCCATAAAGGAGACAATGCTGGAGAAGGTGCCTGATGGGACGCAGGAGATAAATAGAAAAGCGTTTGAAGAGGGGTACAAACTGGTAGCAGGGTGATCCGAGTGATGTTTTTAGAGGGGATTTGGATTGTTAGGTGAGGGTATGTAATCTGATTTGAGTTTATGTTGGTGAAGTTCGGGTAGGTAATGATGTAGCTATTAATTGGGTGATGGTAATAGGAGTACAACCTATGCGGGATGTGCTCCTGCATTTTGTGAAAACTATTCGTGAGCTTGGAGTAGGCTTGTGTGAGTTGCGCAAACCAGGAAATGGTAAAGTAATCTATGAGATAATATTGAGCAATGAACTCTGGATGTATGAGGAGTTATGTTATATAATCGCCTCGTAAAGTGAGTTTTTCTTGATATGGTTGTTTATCTTGTCCCCCATAATTATCTGACTGTGATGATGGATTTATTCCCCGTTGGTATGGTATAATACTTTAATCATAGATTGAAGTGAGGTGGATATTTTGGATAGTCCGAGAGATATAAGGTTGGCGATAAGGCGTGGAGAGTGGAGGAAACCCACTTCTGGTCTTGCTTGGGGGTATGCACAGGCAAATCTTGTTGTTATAAGGAAGGAATTTGCTTACGACTTTCTACTCTTTGCGCAGAGGAATCCTAAACCGTGTCCCCTCCTTGAAGTTTTAGATATAGGTAATCCCCATACGAAAATAGTGGCTGATGATGCAGACATAAGGACAGATATCCCTCTTTATCGTGTTTATAAGAGTGGCAAGCTGGTAGATGAACCTGATAACATATTGGATTACTGGAGAGACGATCTTGTTGCATTTTTGTTGGGGTGTAGCTTCAGTTTCGAATATGCATTGATGGATGCAGGTGTGCCTTTGAGACATGTAGAAGCAGACAGAAATGTACCGATGTATATTACCAATATAGAGACTGTACCTGCAGGAATTCTGCGTGGTCCACTTGTTGTTAGTATGCGCCCTATTCCTCATGAGTTAGTGGTGAGAGCTGTGAACATCACCGCACGTTTTCCTTCTGTACATGGTGCACCTGTGCATGTAGGGTATCCTGAAGTTATAGGGATAAAAGATATAAACAGCCCAGACTTTGGTGATCCTCCGCTTATGAAGGATGGCGATGTCCCTGTCTTCTGGGCATGTGGTGTTACGCCGCAAGCAGTGGCTATGGCCTCAGGTGTGGATTTCATGATTACACATTCCCCGGGACACATGTTCATAACGGATGTAAAGAATACGGAGTTCTCGGTGTTTTAGGTGGGGAAGAAATGTTGCTCAGGTTACCGTATGGTGTTAAGGATGAGATGCCTGAAGACATATATCAGAGGAAGGAGATAGAAGATATAGCCTTTGGTATGTTTGAGCGGTGGGGCTATTTGCCTGTTTCACCACCTACTTTTGAGTATTATGATACCCTTGCGCTTGGTGCTGGTGATAGGCTGAAGAAACAGATGTACAGGTTTATAGATAGGGATGGGGAACTGCTCTCTTTGCGTGCAGAGTTTACCACTCCTATTGCAAGAATGGTGGCAAACAAATTCAGCAGTTTTGTGCCTCCAATGAGATTTTTCTACTTTGGTAAGGTGTACAGGTTTTTCCCGGAGGGCATACACCACAAGAGAGAGTTCTACCAGTTAGGAGCTGAACTTGTCGGTGTAGATGTGCCTTTTGGGGAAATAGAAATATTGAACATATTTATTGCGCTTCTGAAGGAGCTTCTTGGGAATGAAGACTTTTTTGTGGATGTGAGCCATGCTGGCTTTATTAGGGGTATCCTTGATAGGGCATTTAAGGACCCTTTTAATAGGGAGAAAGTAAAGAGTGCGCTTTCAAAAAAGAGGTTTGTACTTTTAGAGGAGATACTTGATGGTGCACCACTCACAAGTGACGAGAAGGCGTTATTGCTCAGACTACCTACTTATAGAGGTAATGGGAATATGCTTAGAGAGGTGGAGTCTGGTGATTTCCCAGGGGATTCTATAAGGGCGATAAAGGAGTTGAACAGATTGGTTGAGTTTTTTAAGCCTCTTGGTAATATGATAAATGTGGACCTTTCTTTGACCAGAGGTATAGATTACTATACTGGTATAGTGTTTGAAGCATTTTCCTGTAAAAAAGGGTTACCCCTTGGTGGGGGTGGAAGGTATGATAATCTCATTAAGAACCTTGGTGCAGATTATCCTGCAATAGGGTTTGCCCTGGATCTGGAGTCTGTGAAGCGGTTTGTCAGGGCAAGAGTGAATGATATAAGGAAACAGGGGGTAGTATTGAACCTCTCAGGTGATGGGAGTTTAGATACCCTTCTTGATGTTGCAGAGAGGATCAGGGAAAAGGGTATAGTTGTTGACATTACTTATTTTGCAAGTGGGGGTGAGCTGGATAAGTATGTGGAGTTCAGGCACCCTGCCTGTACATTGAACTTTCTAAGGAATATCGTTGAAGTGAGGTATAAAGATTCTATTGAAAAGATACAGGAGGATAGGATTTACGAGTGGATAGGAAAACTGTGACGTTTGCTCTGCCAACCGGGAGGTTACTTAACGAATCTATGGAGCTACTTTCAGTTGCAGGGATAGATATAGAACCTTTGAGGGATAGGGGAAGACGGCTTGTTCTCAAAGGAGAAAGTGCGTCTTTTGTGCTTTGTAAACCGTGGGATGTTCCTGTATATGTAGAATATGGGGTTGCTGATTTTGGCATCGTGGGTAATGATGTTCTGTGGGAAGTGAAGAGAGATGTGGTAGAGATAGCAGATCTTGGGATAGGGAAGTGCAAGATGATACTTGCTATTGCAGATGGTAGAAGAATAGATAACTTCTGGGGGTTAAAGGTAGCTACCAAGTATCCCAACATAGCACTGGATTTCTTCAGCATGAAAGAGGTGGAGGTAGAGATAATAAAGTTGAGTGGTTCGATAGAGCTTGCACCTGTTGTGGGTTTGGCGGATGCCATCGTAGATATTACTGCTACCGGCAGAACGCTCAGAGAAAATGGGCTTGTGGTTCTTGAAGAAATAGCGTCTATAAGTGGTAGGTTGGTAGTAAATCGGTTGAGATATAAGATGTTTCACAGGGAACTTTCCTCTGTTATAGGTGTGAC
>JAGHAJ010000081.1 GCA_021161545.1 Synergistota bacterium
ACTGCACTCCCTGAAGAAACTTCTCAACAATCAACCTTCTGCTTCCCGAATAACTCCTCGAAAACTCATAAGCCCATTTTAAGTCTACTCCTTTAGTAAGCCTCAATACACCTCTTGCCCCACTATTATCCACCGGCTTCAACACACAAGGATACCCAAACTTGTTAACAGCTTTCTTCAAATCGCTAAAGTGCGCAATGCTTTCGTATTCTGGCAAGTTCACATTATAATCCTTCATAAGTTCCTTTGCAAAATACTTATCCTTAGATACGCTAGCCAATTTATAAGTTGTATAATAGTGAACTCCAAGAATTTCAGAGGCTCTCGCAAGGATATCAGGTATATCAACGCCAAAAGCTATAACTCCATCTATACTCCTACTTTTATAGCTCTGAAGAAATGTCTCAACTTCCTTTACATGTTTAATACTAACAGGATAAAATTCATCAACCAAAGAAGCCCCTCTGCTATAAGGGTCTGCATCCAAGCCCACCAAATAAATATCCATTTCTTTCGCTCTTCTTATACCTGGTATCTGGTCTGCCCCCGTGCCAAAAACAAGAAGTGTCTTTTTACCCATCTTCCACCTTATAGGTCAAACCCCATGACTCAGTAGCATCCCTCCATTGACATTTATAGTCTGCCCAGTTATATATGATGCATCATCGCTCACAAGAAAGGAAACTACCTTAGCAATTTCTTCCGGTGTTGCAATCCTACCCAAAGGGATACTTTTTACTTTTTGCTTACCCTGCTCTGTTAAAAGTTCAGCAGAAGACATATCGGTAAGCACAAGCCCAGGAGATACCGCATTAGAAGTTATACCATATTTAGAATATATCTTAGCAATTGAATGGGTCAAGCTTATCAGAGCAGCCTTTGATGCAGCATAATGAACTTGGTTAAATCCTCCCCACTGCCCACCTATAGAAACAATATTTATAATCCTCCCCCACTTTTTCCTCAGCATAAAAGGTAATACTTCCTGAATCAACATAAATGGACCCTGTAAATTTACCTTTAGCATCCTTTCCCAATCACTATCAGTTATAACTTCAAAAGGCTTTTCCTGAGAAATAGCCGCATTGTTAATCAAAATATCTATAGCACCTAAATCATTCATTACAGTTCTTACTATGCTCCTTACGCTATCTCTATCTGACTGTTCAAGCTGAAAATACGAGACTCTAAAACCATCTCTTGCAAGAGTTTGCAACAAATCTTCTGCCATATCTCCCCTAAAATTATATGTAAAGACAACTTTATAACCACTCACAGCAAGTTCTCTTACTATAGAACGCCCTATTCCTCTACTTCCTCCAGTAACAAGAGCTACTCTTTGAGACACTTCCTTACCACCCCTTCTATAGCTTCAGGCCCTATGCCATACATTTCTGCAAGTTCTAAGGGGTCACCAGACTTACCAAAATCATCTTTGATGCCAAGTTTTACCAACCTAACTCCTATTACTTGTTCGGCAATTACATCTGCCACCGCAGAACCCAATCCATTATACACATTATGATCCTCAATCGTTATTGCAATTTTCACTTGTTGTAGTATCTTCCCAAACGCCTTGCCATTTATAGGTTTCAACGTTGGAACATTCACAAGCCATGTGTTGTACTCCTCCACAATAGGCAAAGCCCTATGGGTAGTAATTCCTGTCGTAAACACAGCTATTTCCTTACCTTTTCTTAGAACATCCGGCAACCCCAAAGCAAAGTCATAGCCAGAAGCGTGAACATCAGGGACAGGACTTCTCCCCGTTCGCATGTATACTGGGCCTTTATAATCGAGCATGAAGTCCACACACTTTTTTAGCTCTATTTCATCAGCAGGAGACAAAACAACAAAGTTTGGGATAGTTCTGTATATACCCAAATCTTCCACTGCCTGGTGTGTAGCTCCATCAGGTCCTACATCTATTCCAGGGTGTGAGGCAACAATTTTAACATTAAAAGATGGATATGCAATTGCATTCCTCGCCTGCTCTATTGCTCTCATAGAAGCAAAAACACCGTAAGTAGTCACTATAGGAATAATTCCCACAGTCGATAAACCAGCTGCAACTCCGAACATATTCTGCTCTGCTATTCCACACTCCACAAACCTTTCTGGATACCTCTCTCTAAACCAATGTGTGCATGTTCCCCCAGCCACATCAGCATCTAACACAAAGAAATCCTTTCTATTCTCTGCAATTTCTACAAGGTATTTACCAAAAGCATTCCTCAATGGTATCATCCGACATCAATCTCCTTTAAGGCCAACTCCAACTCTTCATCTGTTAATCCCCTACTACCATGCCACTCCGGCTTATCTTCCATAAATGAAACACCTTTACCCTTGATAGTGTGAGCCACAATACATGTAGGTGTACCTTTGGCCTCTCTCGCACTTGTAAATGCAGACTCTATATCATCAAAGTCATGACCATCTATTTCAATCACATTCCATCCAAATACTTTCCACTTAGACGCCACGTCACCTAATGCAGTAACATTATCACACCTATCATCGCTCTGAAGGCCATTGTAGTCAACTATTGCAACCATATTGTCAAGGTGGTGGTATACCCCAAACATAGCACCCTCCCATACCTCACCTTCATTACATTCTCCATCTCCAAGGATGGTATAGACCCTAAAAGACATCGTCAACCTCTTTCCTCCAAGTGCCATACCGAGCGCAGCAGAGAAGCCCTGTCCCAACGAGCCAGAAGCTGCCTCTATACCAGGTATCCCCACTTCAGGGTGACCCTGAAGCAATGCCCCAGTGTGTCTCAGTTTCCACAGTTCCCTCTCTTCTATAAAACCTTTCATAGACAAAACAGCATACAAAGCAGGACAAGCATGCCCCTTTGAAAGAACAAACCTATCCCTGTTAGGATCATCCAAGTCATCGATGCACATTTCCTTAAAGTAAAGATAAGCCAGCAACTCAACAATAGACAAAGAGCCCCCTGGGTGACCCGAGCCCGCATGGTATATTGACAGTAGAAGCAATTTTCTTATATTTCTGGCTATTCCTGCAAGCTCCATGCTACTTCTACACCCCCATTATACAGTACAAAACACTATCATACCACGTCTGCGTATGATGCCCCAAAAACATTCTATACCCTGGAACCCAATCTCTAAGCATTAACGGAATTTCCCATATATGAGATGTGCGATGGTAAACAGATACTTGGAGTTTGGGCTTGTACTTTTTTACAATCTCTTTTGCACCCTTCAATGCCTCAACTTCTGCACCTTCTATATCCATCTTTATCAGTGTCGGAGATTTCTTTACATTCTCAAAGGAGGTATCCAAAGATACACCATTAACATAATACTTCCCCTTACCTCCATCTATGTGGGAAAACATATCACCAACACCGTTGAATCCTAAACGCATGCTTTTACTCCACAGAGCCGCCTTTACCAAAAATACATCCTCCTCACCCACAGACTCCTCCAACTTACTATAATTTTCCTCATCAGGTTCAAAAGCGTATATAACGACATCTTTTCCTAATTCGCAAGTAATCTCTTTTATGGTATCACCAGAATATGCACCAGCATCCACTACCACATCACCCCTTATTGGACTAACGATGGGGTGGAAATACCGCTTATAATCTGAAACAACGATTTTGGAGGCATCTCCATCAATCAAATAAACCAATAATGACAAAAATACACCCTTACTTTCCTCATCTCCCAGCAACTCCCACACCGTTAGTAAATTCTTCCAGTTATTGTAAATCTCACTACCCTCTATGTCGAATTCACAAAGACTGAGTATGCACGGAAGATAACTCACTCCCATGCGATTTAGTTCCTTAGCTATCTCTTTTTCATACACACTCCCTATAACAACTACATCACCCATCTTCAATTCACTGGGACTCCTCACCTCCAAGCCTCTCAGTTTTTTGTTCCATTTCAAAGGATTACTATCCACAAAATACTTGACAGTCACACCTTGCTTCTCCAGCACATCTAAAGTTCTTTCTCCACCTTTACTCGCACCCCAAACGACTACACCATCATTCTTCACAGCATCTAAAGATTGTCTTATAGAACTTCCATACTTAAAATACAATGTGTTTTTATTCACTCGCTCCTCAACAAGCTTACGAAATTCACTCAAATCCAACTGTCCCTCACCTACCCTATAATGAATTTCTCCAATCCCATATTTTTAAGCTGTTTCACTATCTCCCTACTCCAGCTACTCGCTACAAAGACCACATCTTCCTTCGAAATACTGCTGGGTGGTTTGACTTCAATTCCATCAATCACCTTGCCCCACTTTTCTCTGTCATTATCCACAAAAAACCTACACATCACTCCCATTCTCCTTAAATCCCTCAGGACACCCCTTCCATGAGCACTCGCTCCAAACACCACTACAGGAACACCCTTCTCGATAACATCATTCACCATTTCCTTTACACTCTTATATCTCCCATGAAACCAGCCATAACCAACATGGTCGCCAAAATCTCCAGGATATTTGCGGAAAATATACTCTTTTTGAGACTTCACAACAGATGGATTTCGCATACCAACGCTTAGATTATCACCATGAATACCTCTCTTTACTAACGGTTCATTTATAAATTTAAATAGGCACTTCTTCGTAACCCTCAGCCACAAATCCCACACTTCCGGTCCCATTAAATACTCATCAAATCCTCCTACTTCTTCCAAACACTTCTTCCTAACCAAAGCTGAAGATATAAGAATAAAATCCCCTCGCACTATTTCAGCATGTAAATCCCCTTCAACTTTCTCAACAACAGACAAAAATGGGCTTACCACACTCTCCTCGCCCAACATTTGTAAATAACCAGTATACACAACACCAACATCAGGCGAACTTTTCTCCATCACTTCAATCTGCCTCTCCAGTTTCTCCGGCAACCATTCATCATCACTGTCTAAAAATGCCACGTACTCTCCTCTTGATAATCTTATTCCGCTATTTCTTGCTGCAGATGGACCCCTGTTCCGAACATACCTAATATAAATCAATCTCTCATCGTTATACCTCATCACTATATCAGAAGTATCATCCTCAGAGCCATCATCCACAACTATAAGTTCAAAATCACCATAAGTCTGACTTAATACACTATCTACTGCCTTAACAACCAAATCACTTCGATTATATGTCGGTATTATCACGCTAACTTTGGGATTAACATTTTTTTCCTTTACCATTCTTTATCCCTCTCATATCCGAGCTGTATTAAAAGGTCCCCAGCTACTTCCTTAAATATATCTTTGTGTTCTTCCCTAAAAAAATTCCGCCAATCTGCATTATCCCCTTTCCTCAGGTGAGAAGGAGCCTCCCTCTTCATATTCGAGAAAGAAAATTCCTCGATAAAGCTCTCTTCCATTTTATTCAAACCACAAACAGAAAGCAGCAAGGCCTTACCCTTCTTCTGTATTAAGTCTTCAAACCTAACTAAAACAAACTTATCCTTCACCTCCAAGAAGGATTCCACATGTATCTTCCACTGCAGCACATATTTTTTGAAAAGAGAAAGGTCTTTATATACCTCCTCTGCTGTAAAATAATTATAAGTTGGCTGACACAAAATAGACTCTTCTCTCACTACATGGTGAATAAGTGAGTTAACCACAGCTCTACCATCTCTAAGTATATAAAATAACTTATCAAACCTATCTAAGATACCATCTCCGTACAATAAGGCAGGAGGGGTATGACTCCAAATCAGGGAAGATACAGACAATACAAAATCCAAATCCACATTTATAAAGGAGGAAAGTTTCCCATCCTCCCGCAACTGCTTATGGAAATATATTTTACCCTCTTTCCACTCAATCCTATCCAATTCAAAGACTTCACTAAAATGCGGCTTTAACCCTAATGTGTTATAAACCTTCTTGGTAAGGTCACCAATCCCACTTCTTGCACTAAAACTACTATACACACCAAGGATTTTTTGGCACTTTCTTAATATCCTCCACATCAGATAATTTCCTGACTTTTGGCACCCACATTGCAATACCTTCACTCAACTCCACCCCCCCCCAATACTCCTTTAACTATTTTATTCACATCACACATCTTTAAAGATGCTTCTCTATGAAATAATTCGGATAACTTACTACTGTTCTTAATAAAGCCCCTTATTCTTTCTGCCGCAATACCAATACTTACTTCCCTGAAAAAACCAAGTGTTTCTATACAACCACATCTTTCCTTCAAAACATTTGCAGAAATAGCGTTCTCTTTGGTGTGAGACACAATCAAGGCTGGTATTCTCAAGTAGATAAGCTCATAGACTGTGATACCAAAAGCAGATATAACCACATCACTATCAACAATGGCATCCAAGCTATAAGGTCTCAAAGAAAAGTTCTTAGGCAACTTAACCATGGACAACCTATCTCTGTGTTTAAACGCCTTGCCAATGAGAAAAGACACACTCGTATCTTTACATATGTACCTCATCGCATCTATTAGCCAGAACAAAACTCCCTCAGGGTCACTTCCTCCAGTTGTAACTGCAATCCTTTCCACTGTATTCGGTACACTAACTTTAGGTTTTCTATCCCTGACATCTTCATTTATTATTACATATTCAAGACCCCACAAGACATTTAGAGTTCCAGGATACCTATCAACAAAATGAGCATTTGG
>JAGHAJ010000137.1 GCA_021161545.1 Synergistota bacterium
ATACTCATCTCCTTTACCCTGCGAACAACATCTTCAGAAATCTTATCCCACACGGCAGATATGGTGCCACCAACTATAACCAAATCCGGCCCAAGCCCATTGACTATATTGGCTATACCAACCGCAACCATCTCTGCATACTCTTTCAGCTTCTGAGCATCCACCTGCTTTACCGGCTTATCGGAATCCGGCAGGAAATACTCCCTGTCGGATATCTGACCTATGGAAGCATACCTTTCCCAGCAACCTCTATTACCGCAATGGCACCTCCTGCCAGACATCTTCACAACCATGTGTCCAAACTCCCCAGCAGTGTTCCACTGTCCCCTATAAAGCTGACCATTTATCACAAGTCCCGTGCCTATACCCTCACCAAACAGCACATAAACTATATTCTTATCCCCCTCTTGCACTCTGTTACCAAAGACAACCTCTGCAATCACCGCAAAGTTTGCCTCATTGTCCAGCGAGACATCAATCTTTTTGCCCACCACACCAGACACACGTTCACCCAGTATATCAGAGAAGGGTAGATCCTTCCAGCCAAGGTTGGGAGTAGTTATAATGTGCCTGAAGTCCTTATCCACAATACCGGGGATACTCACAGAGACTGAATCTATATCACAGTTATCATTTCTTTTGCAAAAGTCCACTACATAGTCCATGAACCTATCTGGCTCCTGTGGTGTCTTGAACATCTCTGCATATTTCAGCTCCATAGAAAATTCAGCTATTGCCAGTATGGAGTAATTGACGCCTACCTTGACGACAAGGCTCTTGCTGTAATCCGGATTCAATCCAATAAGAAGCGGGTTTCTGCCATTCCTGTTGGATTTGGATATTCCCATCTCTCTGAGAATGCCAGAGAAGAGAAGCTCCGACACAAGTCTGCTGACCGTGCTCTTACTCAGGTTCAGCTCAGAGGAAAGCTGTGTCTGAGAAACAGGCTGGAGTCGCAGGATTGCATTCAGCAGAAGCGTACGGTTCACACTCTTTTGATTAACGGAAAATGCAGGAACATCTCTCAACAAAAACATGATATCCTCCGTTTAGTTTCTTTCAGGGAGAAACTAAGCACAGTTTACAGGTAATACTGCAGAAATGCAAGGAGATTTATTCGGTATCCAAATCATTTATATGGATTTAATCTTGTATATATGGGGAAATCTCCTCATGCGATATGTTTTAATCTCTTATTGAGGGCAATTGCTATTACAATGGTGATGAAAGAGGCAAACAGACATAGCGTAAAGTTCCACACATAGCCCTTAAGCGGGAATATCCTTACACCACCCACCACAGTGGGGTTTGACATATCCAAGACCTTACCCATGATGACCTGAAACACTGCTGCACCGGACATCGGAAATATGTTGTGTATCCCCATGATTGTCCCGTAATTCTGTCTTGGAGACAGGTCAGCAACAAGGGCAACAAGCGGTATGTTAGATATGCCCGTATTCATCGAAAGGATAAAAAAGAGTATCCCTAGAAGAATGGTATGGGGAGAACCTGCAACCCACAGGAACGCCCCCCAGCTCACGGTGTACACAACTGCACCTATAAGTATCTGCTTTTGCTTTGAGTCTATAAAGAACCTGTCTGCAAGCCATCCCCCAAACACCTGACCAACCATCATACCAACAGCCATGATAAGCAGCCATCCACCTATAGCAGCGTTACTCATACCATAAACATGCGCCAAAAACGGGCCCGCCCAGAGCCCTTCAAACCCCATCAATGTTCCATAGAGGAGAAATATTATAACGCCAAGTGCAAGAAATGTCCTGTTGTGAAACCATATATAAAAACCACGCTTTATCGTCTGAAATGCACTATCACCTTCCTCATCAAGTTCCTCTGGGTCAGCGTCCTCAAGTGGGGGAAAACCCATCTTCTCAGGTCTATCAGCAACAAACCTCAGGTTCAAGAAGACCAAAGCCACAGTAATCAACGCAACAACTAAGAAGGAGTTTCTCCAACCAACATGAGACATCAGGATTATCAAAGGGGTAGCAGCAAAAAGGGCACCTACATTACCAATGGAGACGGTCAACCCTACCATCCTCGCAAACTCCGTCCTCCTGAACCAATACCTGAGGAGCTTTGCAAGTGGAATAAATGTAAAGCCCGCACCAAGCCCAATAAGTGCCCTGCCAAAAGCAACCATCCCAAAAGAGGTAGCCACATACGATACAAAACATCCAGCAGCCATACTCGAAGCAGAAAAGAGAATAAGCCTCTTTGGACCAAGGGTGTCCGTAAACATGCCCGAAGGTATCTGCACAGCTGCATACATGTAAAAATACAGAGAGCTCATTATACCAAGGACTGAGCCCGTTACGACCCATTCCCTAGTGAATTCCTGAGCAAGCGCGGCGGGTGAAACCCTGTGGAGATAGACCAAAAAGTACGCACCCGCTGTTATGGCATACACAGTCCACCTATACCTTAAAAGCTCCTCCCTCGTGCGCCTGAAAGCCATACCACTATCTCTTTAAATACTCGTATGCAAGGATTGCATGTATGGCGGAACCTTTGTAAAGGACATCTTCATCCACATCAAATTTTGAGTGGTGATGGGGATATACTATGCCCTTTTCCTCATTCCTCGTGCCAAGGAGCAGAAACATACTCCGCGTCTTCTTACCATAGAAGGAAAAGTCCTCACCTATCATTGCAACATCGGGCTCTACTATCTCACCCATATCAGAAAGCACCTCTCTTGAAAATACAGCAAGCTCAGCATCATTAACGATAGGTGGAGCCGGCTTTGAAACGAGTTTGAGAGTGGCATCACATCTCATAGCAGTAGCATACCCTTTAGCTATATCTTCCATTCTCTTCACCACAAACTCTCTTATCCCCTCATCAAGCGTCCTGATGGTGCCAAGCATCCTGACCTCCTCTGGGACTATGTTAAAGGCAGAACCACCATTTATAGTCGTAACGCTTATCACCACGGGCTCTGTAGCAGCCACTTCCCGCGTAACTATCTTCTGATAGGCATTCACCAGATCAACAGCAACCACTATCGGGTCTATCGCCTTATAGGGCTCCGCACCATGTCCTCCCTTACCCCTGATGGAGACCTCAAAGGAATCAACCGATGCCAAAAGTGCACCAGCCTTTATCCCTATCACACCTGAAGGCATTGTTGCCCATATATGCATCCCAAAGATGGCATCCACATCGTCCACCACACCTGCAGTTACCATCCTCTCTGCTCCCCATCCACCTTCCTCCGCGGGTTGAAAGACAAGCTTCACGCTGCCTTCCAACTCATCTCTTATCTCAGATAGTATTTGTGCAGCAGCAAGGAGCATGGCAGTGTGCGCATCGTGTCCACATGCGTGCATCTTACCTTCCACCTGAGAGGCATAGGGGAGTCCAGTCTCCTCCTTTATAGGGAGAGCATCCATATCAGCCCTCAAAGCAACTGTGCTGCCAGCCTTCTTCCCGTGAAGCACCGCCACTACACCGGTATCCACCACCCTCTTAACATCATAACCGTACCTTTTCAGCTCACTTTCCACAACTCCAGCCGTCCTGTGCTCCTCCCACTTTAGCTCCGGATGCATGTGAAAGTCCCTTCTCATCTCAACTATGTAGTCCTGCAGCTCTCTTGCCATATTGATAATCCTATCCTTCAAGACAAACCCCTCCCATCAAAGAGATTTTAACAAGGGTGGTATCACCTGTTTCTTCCTCGAAACAACCCCAGAGAGCTTCACGCTCCTACCATCAAAGGTAACACCAAAAGCCTTTTCCACAATTCTTACCCTGCCAAAAGCCACCAGCTCACTGTACTCACCAAGGACATCTGTAACCATTAGCAAAAAGAGAATGTATCCTCTTTCCTCCGATATCCGCTCCATCTCTTTCACAATCTCATCATACATAAAGAGAATGGATCCAGTATCTGTAACCTCTACCTGAGAAATTGCTATCGTTCCTTTTGGAGTCCTTAGCTCCTTCATATCCATAAAAAGGACCTGCCTCACAGAGAGGCTTTTAATGTCCATCTTGGCACGATAAAGCTCCTTTCCAAGGGTTTCAGCGTCTATACCCACGATATTAGAGAGTTCCCTTACCGCAGTAGCGTCCCCATGGGTGGCAGTAGGAGATTTCAAAAGCATGGTGTCTGAAAGTATAGCAGAAAGCATAAGCCCAGCCACCTCTGCTGTTGGTTTGATACCATTCAACTTAAACAGACCCCAGATTATCGTGGATGTGCATCCAACCGGCTCCACATAGGCAGCTATGGGCTTGTCCGTCTGTATATCACCCAAACGGTGATGGTCCACTATCTCCATTATTTCCGCATCTTCTATGCCATTCACCGCCTGTGAGAGCTCCGAATGGTCCACAAGTATTACACGCTTCTTTTTCGGGTTTATGAGGTCGTGCCTTGTGATTACCCCTTCAACCCTCATATCAGTATCTACTACTACTGCAACACCATCTTTGTCTTCCATGAGCTCATCTGCAAACTCCTTCAAGAGAGAATCCGGTTCAACCATAAGAGGATTTGGTTTAGCAACTCTAATTGCCGGTGTGCTCAACCTCAAAAGCCTGCCCGCTATATATGTAGTATGTTCTGTAAGTAAAACTGCAACCCCTCTTCTGCGAGCCTCTCTGAGAATTTCATCATGAGGTCTCAAAC
>JAGHAJ010000167.1 GCA_021161545.1 Synergistota bacterium
CGTGCATGGGTTAAGATACAGGATGGATGTAACCACTTTTGTAGCTACTGTGTTATACCTATTGTCAGAGGAAGGGAGATATCAAGACCTATCGAAACTGTCGTGAATGAAGTAAAAAGACTTGTTTCTCATGGTTTCAGTGAGATTGTCCTTACAGGTATAAATATAGGTAGGTATGGATTTGATTGGCATGAAAGGGATGCACTTTCGAGGTTGATAGAAGTTCTTTCTGACGTGAATGGTCTAAAGAGACTTAGGTTGAGTTCCATAGAACCATTTACCATTACCGATAGACTCATAGATACAGTAGTAGGCCTACCAAATGTGTGTAATCATCTCCACATTCCGCTTCAGTCTGGTAATGACGATGTGCTTAGGGCGATGAAAAGGGGTTATAATTCTGCGTTTTTTCTGAATTTGATTGATACCATAAGGGATAGGGAACCGTGGTTTAATGTTACTACGGACCTTATTGTTGGCTTTCCAGGAGAGGATGAAGTAGCGTTTGAGGATTCCTTGTCAGTTATGCGTGAAGCTATGTTTGGCCGGGTACATGTCTTTCCTTTTTCAGAGAGGCCCGAGACTCCTGCGAGTGGGCTTTCTGGTAAGATAGATAGAAGAGAGATAAAGAGAAGGGTATCGGTGGCGTTGGATGTTGCAAAGGGTTGTGCAGGTGCATTTAGAAGGCAGTTTTTGGATACCACCTTAAGGGTGATTGTTGAGCGGATAAGTGGTAATGAGGCAGAGGGTTGGACTGATAACTATTTGAGAGTGAAGATACAAAGTTTACCCGATTATATTGGTGTGGGAGATGCGGTTTATGTAAAAGTGAAAGCATTGGATGGTAATTACCTTTTAGGTTATGTAGTTGCTAAAGCTTGACAAAAACTGGCATTGATGATATAACTTTCCCAGATTTATCAAGGGGGTGAAGATTTTGGCTGGAAACACGAATGGTGGATTGTGGAAGAGGTATTTGGAGTTCAACGTGCTTTACAAGATACTTATAGGGTTGATTTTGGGGGTTATTGTAGGGCTTGCAGTAGGTCCAAGTATAGCAGTTATCCAACCTATTGGTAGCATATTTGTTAGGCTGTTGAAGATGGTGGTTATGCCTGTTGTGTTTTTCTCTCTTGTAGTTGGTGCTTCCAGTATAGCACCTGCACGTCTTGGTAAAGTAGGAGTCAAAATAATAGGGTATTACCTCGTTACGTCTGCTTTTGCTGTTGCGATAGGCTTGGCTATGGGAAATATTTTCCATCCGGGGCAGGGATTGCATCTTGCTGGCACAGCGGGAAAGACACTTTCTGCAAAAGCACCTTCTTTGATTTCTGTTGTGCTTAATATTATTCCGAAGAATCCGTTTGGCTCTCTGGCTACAGGGAAGGTGCTACCTGTTATATTCTTTTCTATAGTATTGGGTATAGCTCTTTCCTATCTTAAAGATAGCGATAATGGGAAGATAAGTAAGAGTGCGGAGGTAGTTATTAATGTATTTGACGGGCTTGCTAACGCTGTATATAAAGTAGTTGGCGGTATAATGCAGTATGCACCGTTTGGAGTGTTTGCACTGGTAGCGGTAGTTTTTGGAAAGCAGGGGGCGAAAGCAGCAGGTCCTTTAGCTATAGTTGTGTTGGCGGTGTATCTTGGACTGTTTATACAAATCTTCTTGGTTTATGGTGGTTTCTTGAAGATGTTTAAGCTGAGCATATTTAAGTTTCTCTCGCACGCGAAGGAGGCAATGCTTACAGCATTTGTAACGAGGAGTAGTGGTGCTACACTACCTGTTACTATGAGAGTAGCTGAAGAAAACATGGGTGCGCCTATGGGAGTTTTTTCATTTACTCTACCTCTTGGTGCTACAATTAACATGGATGGTACAGCACTTTACCAGGGAGTATGTGCCTTGTTTGTTGCTTTTGCTGTTGGTATGCACCTGACGCTTGTGCAACAGCTGGTTATAATACTTACTGCAGTTTTGGCTTCCATAGGTACAGCAGGTGTTCCCGGCGCTGGTGCTATAATGCTTTTGATGGTTTTGAACTCCATAGGGTTACCTGTTAAGGCTGGAACACCCGTTGCACTTGCTTATGCAATGATATTTGGTATAGATGCTATACTTGATATGGGTAGAACGATGGTGAACGTTACAGGAGACCTTACTGGTACAGTTATAGTTTCTAAATCTGAAGGTGAGCTTGACGAAAGCAAGTGGAAGTAGTAAACTTTTGTTACCCACTTGTTGGGTGATGTTCTGTGTAGGGGCAGGTAAAATCCCTGCCCTTTTGCCCTTTAAGTGGAGCGGAAGCGTAGAAGGTGTAGAGTGTAGTGTTTGTTTTAATTAAGATGGAAGTTTCTCAGAAATCATGGAAATGTTGTTAATGGTTTTGCTTTTATAGTGAAGTGTAGTTATCTCCCACTGTATCATTACCGGGAAAATGTAAATTTTTCTTGACAAGAGGGTATATATGATGATAACATTGACTATGTGGTAAACTTCTGCATGTCCTTCATTATAGCTTTTCCAGAGAGAGTAAGCGAATGACATATGATATTAGTCGATGGTTTTTGAGGGTAGAATCATTTATTGCTCGAGATATGGGTAAGAGGGGTATCTCTTCTTTATATGTGAAAGGTGACCTTGAAAAGGCAGTTAAGGCTCTTGTGGCTTCGGACTCTGTCCTTATAACTTCCGGCTTTGCTATTAAGAAGGGAAGCGATGCATTTCCAGAGACAGATGGACCTATGGGAGTTGCTACCCTTGTAAGGGCATTGTTGAGGTTGGGTAAGCGTGTATCTGTTATCACAGATGGAATGAATGCAGGTGTTATTGAGGTTGCGATGAGTGTGCTGGGATGTTCTGTTCCAGTTGGAATCTATGGTAGTAAGGAGAATGTCCGGGGTGATATATTGTTTTCTATAGAAAGGCCAGGTAGGGCAAAAGATGGACACTACTATAGCATGCAAAAAGAAGATATAACGGAGTGGGTTGCACCTATAGATGAAATTTTCCTGAAAGAGGATAATCCTTCTATTGGCGTTGGTGATGGAGGAAATGAGATAGGGATGGGTAAACTGTATGATCAGCTAATGGCTTACGGTATGGATGGTAGGTTTATTTCTGTTGTTCCTACTACTCACCTTATTGTTTGCGGTGTTTCTAATTGGGGAGCGTATGGTGTGGTAGCAGGACTGCAATGTATCACTGGCGAAGAGTTGATGCACACCGTGAGGGAAGAAAAACTGTTGCTTGAAAGTGTGGTTGACGCTGGTGCAATAGATGGGGTGAAGAAGGAAAATGCCCTTAGTGTGGATGGGATAGAACTGAGCGTTCATCAACAGGTGGTAGAAGAATTATGGACTATGTTATCCGATTTTTGACCTTCAGGAATACATCGCTTAATATGAGGGCTATTGCTCCTCCAGCAGAACACTGTCCTATATCGGTTATGATTTCCCAAGGGACGACCTTTGCACCGTATAGGATATATGTAGCAAATGCGTATCCAGCTATCATGATTACTGCTCCGGGGATTATGATTTTTATCCGTTCACTGGTTGAGGAAGGAAGCCTCCTTGATGCCAAGTATGATATGGTAATAGCTTCCGAGAACTTAATGGCAAATGTGAAAGGTGCCCACAATGGGTATCCTAATAGGAGGTCTGCAAGTGACGAACCAATGCCTGCTGACAAAGATGCAATTGCGGGTTGGAAGCTTAGTGAGACTAAGTATATTATGGCTTCTCCAAGATTGAAGTATATCTTCGTAGAAGGGATTGGAAAATACACAAAGGTGGCTAACGTAGTTAAGGCTGTGAATGTAGCCATTATTGCAACGTTTCTTGTCTGTTGTTGCATATCTTCACCCCTTTTTTCGTAAGGCTTGAGTACCATTTTACATGAATCCTATGTAAGTGTCAAGGGGTTACTGATATGAAAGCTGTTGTGGTGGGAGTGGTGGTAGCGCTCCTTTTTGCAAGTGGGTGTGGCTATATAAGGGAGAGGATTATAA
>JAGHAJ010000038.1 GCA_021161545.1 Synergistota bacterium
AGCTGGTACTTCACAGAGGAACTACCACAGTTGAGAGTAAGAATATTCATCATAACAAAGAATCCCCCTTCAAAATTATAATGGCGGAGGGACTGGGACTCGAACCCAGACGGCCCTGCTAAAGGCCACACCGGATTTCAAGTCCGGCTCCTTAGCCAATTCGGACATCCCTCCGCAAGCGTTGTCACAGATTGAACTTTTCCTTTATCCTCCTACCCGTAATCATATAGTAGGCCCTTTCAGCAATATTGGTGGCGTGGTCACCCACCCTCTCAAAGTGGCGTGCCACGAAAAGCAGTCCTGTAGCCCTCTTTATGGTATGCGGGTCCTGAATCATAAACAGCAATAGCTCATTGAATATCTGGTCATAAAGTCCATCAAGCTCCTTATCCCTGCCAAAGACATCTCTGGCAAGTTCCGCATCACCTTCAAACAAAGCCCTTATTCCATCCCGCAGCATACCCCTTGAAATTTCAAGCATCCGTGGTAGGTCTATGAGCGGCTTCAACAAGGGCTCATCTGCTATCATCAAAACTACATGGGCAATGTTACATGCCTGATCACCTATCCTCTCAAGGTCAGTTATAATCTTCACCACGGTAAATATAAACCTCAGATTTTCCTTTACAGGATGCCTTAATGCTATGAGTTCAAGCGCCTTTTCCTCTATCTGCACCTCCTTGAGGTCTATTTCATCATCCCCATCAAGAACCTGTCGTGCAGCATCTTTATCTCTATTCTTAAGGGCATCGAAAGCCTTCTGTAACGCATTTTCCACAAGAGAGACCATCTCTCTTATGTCTTCCTTAAGATCCTTAATATCATCATCAAACAGTGCATCTTCAATAAAACCCACCTTACCACTCCTCTACCTTAATGTCTCTTTTACTCCTCCCCACACTCAAAACCTTAAACTCAACCACCCGAGTCGGGAAAAGCACTTTTATACAGTCGCCCCCCTTTACCTCCTTAGAGGGCTTAACACTCTCATCATTCAGGTAAACCCGCTGGTCTCTTATCATTTCAACTGCAACGCTCCGTCTCCTAACAATACCAGAGACCTTCAAAAACTTATCCAACCTCACATACTTATTTTACCACACATACACATAACCCTTCAACCACGAATGTGATATCCATCTCATGCAAAGTAATTTCACATACACGGGTGGGCCAAAACCCACCTACCGCAATCCAACTATCTCACATACACCTTTAACAGATGAAACTTACCATCAACTCTGTCAGGCACACATCTCAACTTCTGGGATTTCCACTTAGATTCACTCCATATAAACGGTTTACCATTAACCACTGGCGTCCCATATTTCATCCAGAAAGCATGATAGGGTGATTTTAGGTCAAATTTGCCTTTGAGCTTCATTGCATATTTAACCATTGAACTGGAGATAGCTTTAGCATCTACAGAGCCTTCCGGGATCACTTTTGGTGTAGGGGTTTCCCCATAACCAAGATCCCACCTGCCATATATGGAAAGTGGATTGTCCGGGTCTGTATATGTCACCAGCTTCTTCGCAGCTTCGATACTGTCAACACCATCAATAAACTCTAAGAACTGTCTTCTTCTGGCAGGTCTGTTCTCTATTGCAAGCAGGTCATCGCGTATAACTTGAGAAACCGGGAAGTTGATACCAAGAATATAATCAGGGTGCAAGAGCTGACGGTCATATTCCTTAGATATCCCTTTAGGTTTAGTTATGATGTCGTAATCACCCTTAGAGTTAGACCTGAAGTAGATAAAGTTTTTATAAGACATCTCTACCAAACCCATCTGGTTGTTCTTTACATCAGCAACCATATAACCATTCATATAGGTGCCCGACGCTTCGAGGGAGGTATACTTAAAGAACTCATCAATAGAGCGGGAAAACTGTTCAGCCAAAGCACCCCTCCAGAACATCCACAGCGAATCTACCCTGGCTTTAGTAAATGTATTGTCATGAGTCGTTTCCGTGAACATAATCCCTTTATTGTTGTAGCCAAAGTCTGTAAACGAAGCCAGCACACCAGGATAAATAGAATTAACAGACATATAATCTCTATTAATGTAGAGGGTCATAACCATACTCTGGTCAAGAAAGCTGAACCAGCTGTTATGCGCCATGTATATCTTATTACCAGACCTCTTAAGAAAGGCCGAACATTTTGAAGGGTGCTCTCTACCCGGCAGATACAGAAGGTCCAAAAACGCATTGACAAAGTAAACATCCAAGAACGTAAGGTAAGGTGTCTCATACCCTAACCTCATCTCTTCAGGAGAAAAGAAGTTTGTGGGCGGTATCCACATACCATCAAAGCTCAACTTTGCTGGTGATTTGAGTTTTGTTCCATGATATATCCCTATCAACCTATAAAGGAGCCTCTCAAGATTCTTTCTCAGAACAGGGTCACAACGCCTCTGAATATAATTCAGGGTGTATTTGTAGTTCCTAATAGCTGCATTTTCCAGATGCATTATATCTTCTCTGGAAGGCGGCTTGTGAATAATAAGCGCATGAGACGGATCAATGAGATAAGCACTATCCCACAAGTTATCTCTGGTTGCAATGATATACCTCTTTAGTAGCCTCCCTTCAACAAACCCAGCATAGTATTCCGCCTTGTAAACATTATCAAAGCTAGAAACAACAGTAAGATTAAGGATATTATCGATGTCTTCAAGGTGTCCAACGGCATTTTCTATTTTGTATATTTTTTTGTATATTTTCGGAGCGGCATAGCCCAAAACCGCAAGGGAAAATATCAAGATAAACACCAAAACACCCACCATGTAGCCCTTTCTTGCAAAACTACCCACTTTAACCCCTCCTTCAATCAAGTCTCAAGTTTTACACACCCCGCAGCAATATGGCACATTCAGCCGGTCTATCACCTTCCAATCAAACATCCCCACCTACGTCCCTCACCAAATACCTATTCAGGGCATACAACACACCAAACAGCGCAAAGCCCACAAGTCTCGAATACAGGTAGTCTGGAACCATAAGGAGTGTAACAAAGACCAATAACCCTCTCTGATAAAGAGGTATCTTTCTCTTTAGAACACCTATTACGGCTACTGCCATAGAATACAAGCCAACGGCCGCTCCTAACAACGCCCAGATAAAGGCACCCCAACTGAAATTTATCAAGAGTAAAACTGGGTTATACACAAACATATACGGCAGAATAAAGCCAGCTATACCTATACCAAAGCCTGTAAGTGCCACCTTTGTAGGTGGAGCCTTTGCAATTGCTGCTGCCGTATAAGATGTAAGCGCAACTGGTGGGATTACCGCAGACATGGTCCCAAAGTAAAAGGCAAAGAAGTGTGCAGATATCCTGTCAACCCCTATCATGATAAGCGCAGGCGCTGCAACCGTCACCGTGATTATATAACATGCAGCAGCAGGCAGTCCCATTCCAAGCACTATCGCGGTTATCATACACAGAAAGAGCGTAAGCCACAGGTGTCCATGTGCAAACTTTACAATGTTTTGACCTATCTCCTGCCCAAGACCA
>JAGHAJ010000128.1 GCA_021161545.1 Synergistota bacterium
ACAACCTTGAAACGGTAGTCCACCACGACCTTCCCAAGGTTTACACCACCAATGTACAACACAGCACTATAAGCCTTAACCAAGTCTCCCACATCTGCAAGTGCTATACTTCCAAACCCCAAAACCACAACTACCACCAGTAACACAACTCCTAAGCGCTTAAACATTTTCCCCTCCTTCAATTGCAAACCTCACAGATGCCTTTGCAAGCACTTCAAGGGTATCTATAAGAGGGATATCTATATCCACCCCATCCAACGCTATTGGAATTTCTGTACATCCTTCCACAACAGCCTTACACCCCTTAGAAATAAGGGATTCAAGAACTCTTTTCAAAAGCACTTCCGCATACTGAATATTCCCTGCTTTCACACCTTTATATATGGCATCCATCACTTCCCTTTGTTTGTCAGCTATCGGACGGATCAATTCAAAATAACCACCTATGACCTTATCATAGACACCCGACTCAAGTGTCCCATCAGTAGCAAGGATACCAATTTTACTGCCGGGACCAAAGTTCCTCTTGAGTTCAAGAAATGTCTCTTCTATCATGCTCAAAAACGGAACAGAAAGCTCCTTTCTCAACTCGTCTATGTAGTAATGAGCCGTATTACATGGCATCACGAGGAAATCTGCACCCATTTTCACAAGATTCTTACCTATCGAAATCAGCTTTGCAATGGGAGAAACTCCACCATGAAGAATAGCATCAGTCCTATCTGGAACAGAAGGGTCGCTGTCTATAAGCACATGTAGATGCTCCTGATCCATAACGGCAGGTGTGCTTCTCACAATCTTCAAAAACAAATAAGCAGTCGCTTCGGGTCCCATACCCCCAACGATACCGATAGTCTTCTTTGCCATGGTTAAATTATATAGCCTATATCGGAAATGTCAAGATATAGCAAGATGCGGACCTACAAGTTAGAAAATTATCCGCTCTACGAAACGCTCCTACTTTATCTATCCCAGTTCAATATCAGCTAGCCCACTATCTCAGTATAATACGCTCTACCCCAGTTAAAGCATACAATAGTATCTTAATACCATCGCACAGGAACAATTTTGCTCACATAATATTATAGCTTACCCAATACCACAGATGTATTCTAAGGAAGAAGATGTCTAACTGGAGGTGAAAAAATGCCACAGATTGATAATGATTTCATAAGAAAGGCCATAAAAGTTAGCTTAGACGAGGATCTACCAGAATACCCAGATTTTGAACCCGGAATACCCCGAGCACCTGCAAGGCCTTTCAAACTATCAAGGGAAAAAGCAGAGGTAGCGTTAAAAAATGCCCTTCGGTATCTCCCTGTAAACCTTCACGAAAAACTATCACCTGAGTTTATGGAAGAGCTCATCACAAGAGGAAGAATATACGCATACCGTTACCGTCCGAAAGGGAGAATATGGGGTAAACCGATAGAACAATACAAAGGGAAAATTCTGGCTGCAAAAGCCATACAAGTGATGATAGATAACAATCTCGATTTTGAGGTTGCACAATATCCATACGAACTCGTAACATATGGAGAATCTGGCAGAGTATTGCAAAACTGGTTGCAGTATAGGTTAATCAAAAAATACCTCGAAATATTAGAAGAAAACCAGACTCTCGTCGTATATTCAGGACATCCATTAGGCATATTTAACTCACGACCAAAAGCACCCCGCGTAATAAACTCCAATGGCATAATGGTCGGAATGTATGATAATCTCAAAGACTGGGAAATAGCAGCAGAAATGGGAGTAACAAGCTACGGCCAGATGACAGCAGGAGGATGGTTTTATATAGGTCCACAAGGTATCATCCACGGATGCTACAATCTACTGCTTCACGCCGCAAGAAAATACGGGTTATCAAGCACCAAGGATGACCTTTCAGGTGTACTATACATTACCGCAGGACTTGGTAGCATAAGTAGTGCTCAAGCCAAAGCAGCCCAGATATCCAACTGCGTGGCAGTTATAGCAGAAGTAAATCACGCTGCCATAGAACGAAATCTAAAAAGAAACTGGATAGACAAAGTATCTGACAATCTTGACGAAATATTCAGAGATGTAAACCGTCACTTAGAAAGTAAAAAAGGCATAGTCATCGCATACTACGGCAACATAGTCAATCTACTCGAGTATGTAGTAAAGCACGAGATAGAGGTAAACATCTTATCAGACCAAACATCATGTCACATACCATACGAAGGTGGATACATACCTGTAGAATTAACCTACGAAGAAACAAGAGAATTGCTCAAAAAGGATAGAACCAAGTTTAGAGAGTATGTGGACAGAAGTCTCCGAAAACACTTTCAATTTATAAAGGCACTCACCGACAGAGGAACCTACTTCTTAGAGTATGGAAATTCCATCATGCAAGCCATGTACAATGCTGGAGTAAAAGAAATTGCACGCAATGGTAAAGATACGTCTGAAGGCTTCATTTATCCAGATTTTATAGAGGCTATAACCGGCCCAGAGCTATTTGACTATGGATATGGGCCATTCAGATGGGTATGCTTGAGTGGAAAAGCAGAAGATCTAAGAAAAACTGACGAAGCAGCCATGTCTTGTATAGACCCCAATAAAAGCCCCCAGGACAGAGACAACTATAACTGGCTGAAGAACGCCTGGAAACACGACCTCGTTGTTGGAACAAAAGCACGCATGGTATATCAGAACTTGGAGAACAGGATAAAGATCGCATTAAAATTCAATGAGATGGTAAGAAGTGGAGAAATAGGACCTGTAATGATTGGAAGAGACCATCACGACACGGGAAGCGCAGACTGCCCCATAAGAGAAACATCTAATATAAAAGATGGAAGTAATGTAACTGCAGACATGGCAGTGCACTGCTTTGCAGGAAACGCATCAAGAGGCATGACATTCATCTCCATAGAAAATGGAGGTGGGGTCGGAATAGGAAGAAGTCTACACACCGGTTTCGGACTCCTATTGGATGGAAGCAGATATACAGATGAAGTTATCAGAAATGCCATAAACTGGGATGTGTCAAACGGCATAGCAAGGCGCGCCTGGGCAAGAAACACAAATTCCATCAAAGTAGCAGTAAACCACAACCTAACAACAAATGACATTATTACACTCCCATTTCTTGCAGACAATGAAATGGTCAAAGATGTTGTTTCCTGGGCATTCAAAAAATACAACATAAAAACAGAGTAAGGGAGGATATAAAATGGATTATGCTAAACTGTTTGAACCCGTAAAGATAGGAAAAATAGAGCTCAAAAACAGAATAGTAATGGCACCTATGGGACTAACAGGGCTTTCCACAACAGAAGGTGTATTTAACCAAAGAGCCATTAACTTCTTTGTGGAGCGTGCAAAAGGTGGAACAGGACTTATAATTACAGGACTAGCAAGGGTAGAAAATGAAATTGAAGAATTTGCAATGCCTTCTTCCCCTTGTCCTTTGCTAAATCCAGCAGCCTTTTACCAAACCGCAATAGAGCTTACTGAAAGAGTTCATGCATACGACACAAGGATATTCCTCCAACTCACAATGGGGTTCGGTAGGGTAGCACACCCAAGTGTGCTAAAAACTCACCCTATTGCACCCTCTGCAATTCCAAATTACTGGGAACCTAACATTACTTGCCGTGAACTATCTATAGAAGAAATCGAAACAATTATACACAAATTTGGGCAGGTTGCCATATTAGCACGTGAAAGTGGATTTGACGGCATAGAAGTGCATGCCGTCCATGAAGGCTATCTATTAGACCAGTTCGCAATATCCATGTTCAACCGTAGAAAGGATAAATACGGTGGTAGCTTAGAAAACAGGTTAAGAGCTGCCTTAGAAATAGTTAAGGAGATAAAGAAATCAGCAGGAAGAGACTTTCCTGTAATATTGAGGTACAGCCTAAAGAGCTATATAAAGGATTGGAACAAGGGAGGATTACCAAAAGAGAAGTTTAAAGAGATGGGAAGAGACATTCCTGAAGGGATAGAAGCAGCTATCTTATTAGAGAAAGGTGGTTATGATGCATTTGATGTAGATGCTGGAAGCTACGATTCATGGTATTGGGCACATCCACCTATGTATTTCGAGGATGGGAACTATCTTCCGTTCTCAAGCGAACTAAAAAAGCATACAAACGTGCCCATCATAGTCGCAGGGAAATTACAAAACCCAAAAATAGCGGAAAAAGCCATAAAAGAAGGAAAAACAGACATGATAGCGCTGGCGAGGGGATTACTTGCCGACCCGCACTGGGCAATAAAGGTAAAGAGAAAAAAGATTGACGAAATTAGGCCATGTCTTGGTTGTCATGTATGTCTCGGAAGGATAGCAAGAGGTAAGAACCTCTCGTGTGCAGTCAATCCACAAACCGGAAGAGAAAGCGACTACAATATATTATTACCCACAAATCCCAAGAAAAAAATAGTAATAATAGGCGGTGGCATAGCTGGTATGGAGGCTGCAAGGGTAGCTGCAATGAAAGGGTACAATGTTACACTATTCGAAAAGAGTAATAGACTCGGCGGACATATCATAGCAGCATCCGTCCCCGATTTCAAAAAGGAAGATAGAACACTTCTAAGGTGGTATGAAAACAGACTAAAAGAGCAGAAAGTAGACATTAGACTCAACGAAGAAGCAGATATATCCACAATAGAAGAGGAATCCCCAGACAGCATCATAGTAGCAACAGGCTCTGTGCCATTCATACCTCCAATAAATGGTATAAATACGGCTTCTGAGATAGTAAGCACTGCTACAGATGTACTCCTCGGAAAGCCTATACCAGGCACGCGTGTAACCATAATCGGAGGTGGACTGGTCGGTTGTGAGCTATCCATCTGGTTGAAAAAACAGGGAAAAGAGGTAGCAATATTGGAAATGCTAAATGATATACTTCTACTCGGTGAAGTAGAGCACCCAAACAGATTGATGTTAAAAGAGATGATAGAATCCTATGGGATTCAGGTAATTACAGGCATAACTGTAACACAGATTGTCAAAGGAAGTGTGGTATTCAAAAAGGGTTCAAAAGAGCAAAAGATAGAAACGGATTTTGTAGTCTTAGCCACAGGCTTTAGAAGTCAAAATCACCTATACAAAGAGCTCTTAAAAACACCATACGAAGCCTTTGCAGTCGGAGATACACTCAAACCTTCAAACATTAAACACGCTATATGGACTGCTTATGAAGTGGCACGTAAACTATAAAAGTAGGAGGCATAATATTGAAGCAAATAAAGTTTCTGAAATACAACATCGCAATTCCAGATGAGTGGGAACACATAGGCGAAGTAAAACCCCAATATGTCAGTACATCGAAAAACCCAGAAAAGACTATTGAACATGCCTTAAATCACCCTATATCAAGCAAACCTATTCGGGATAGAAAGCTATCAGGCAAAAACATAGCAATAGTAGTAGATGATATCACAAGGCCTACCCCTACAGCAGCCATATTCCCAATGGTTTTAAAAGACCTAATATCAGCAGGAGCTTCATTGAAGAATATACATACGATTATAGCAATAGGCACGCATAGAAAACTTTCTTCCAGAGAGATTGCAGAAAGACTCGGCGTAGATGAGCTTTCCAATCTCAACGTCGAAAACCACGACTGCTTTGATGAAAGTAACTTAAAACACATAGGTAAAACAGAAAGGGGATTAGAGGTAATACTTAACCGCAAAATTACAGAAGCTGACCTCATCATATCTATAGGAACAATAGAACCTCATTCTCTCGCAGGATTTGGAGGAGGACTGAAAAATATCATACCCGGATGTGCAGGTATCAAAACCATTACAGCAACTCACTTATCGGGCGATGTATCCACCAGATTTGCAAATGTGGGGAAGATGGGAGAATCATGCCCCACGCGCTTGAAGATAGAAGAAGGTGCAATGATGGTAAAAGGTGAATACTTCATCATAAACACCATCTCAACACCGGATGGCAAAATGGTTGGAGCATTTGCAGGACACCCAATAGCTGCACATAGAGAAGGATGCAAACTGGCACAAAAAGCCTACAAAATAGATATAGATACTAAGGCAGATATATTGCTCCTAAGTTCCACACCAATGGATATAGATTTCACACAGGGAACAAAGTGTTTTGCAAACTCGATAGCAGCGGCAAAGGATAATGCACTATTGATAGCATTTCTGGAAAGCAAAGAGGGTATTGGTGGGTTAACGCTACCCAAGGAGTTCTTACCTCCCCACCTTATGCAACACTTTGCAAGAGAGCTCGGAACAGAAAAGTTAATAGAGATAAGAGAAAGTTTCTCCGGGAAAATGAAGATGTACGATAAATTTATGCAACAGATAATGTGCGAAATGTTAAAACGCCACTACATAATGGTGCATTTAGAAAATCTGCCAAATGATGCAGGAAGGAGACTTGGCTTCTTCGAGCAATTTTCCAATACAGAGAGTTTGATGAAACGAGCAATGGAATTGGCAAGAGGCAAAAAGACCATACTTTCGCTACCTTATGCAGGTGGAAGTTATGTAGTCTACAGAAAAGGAGGTTAAAAATGCAGTTAACAAGGGAAGAAGAGGCTATGCTTAACGGAAAATACGGTGAAGGCACAGCATTTGCAATGAAGGTTTTAGTTGCTATAGGAAACGCATTTGGTGCAGAGAAAATGGTAGACATATCAAGGGCACACGTAGCATTAAGCAACCAAGAGGCAGACTTGTGGTTTGTCGAGAGACTTGTAAAGGGAGGTGCAAGATGTAAAGTCCCTCCTACAGTAAATCCAGCATTTGATTTAGAGTACTTTCAAAAACATACTCATCTATCACCAAAAGACATTGAGACCATACAAAGGACGCAAAAGGCATACAAAGAGATAGGTGCCATACTAACATACAGCTGCACACCATACTTAGAGGTAAACATACCGAGATTCGGGGAAATAGTAGCATTTTCAGAATCGAGTGCTACTCCATACATAAACTCAGTATATGGTGCAAGGACAAATAGAGAAGCCGCCCAGAGCGCACTTTGTTCAGCAGTAACGGGAAAAACCCCGCTTTACGGATTCCTGTTAGATGAGAACAGAAAGGGAGATATACTGGTAAACGTTGAAGCAGACATAAAAGATGACTTTGATTACCAGTTGCTCGGCTACGCCACTCCCCCATTAGCGGGACATGGTGTACCTGTGTTTGTCAACATGCACCAGAACATAACACCAGAACAGTTCATGAATCTTGGAGCTGAGTTAGCCACATCTGGTTCTGTAGCTCTGTACCACATAGTAGGTGTAACACCTGAAGCACCAAGTTTGGATGCCGCATTCCACGGAGAAAAGCCACAAAGAGAAATCACAATAACCAATGAGGTCCTCCAAAAAGTTCAAGAAAAGATATCAGCAAAACCTGGAAAGATAGACTTCGCACTCTTTGGATGTCCTCATTTCACAATAAAACAAGTCAGGGAAATTGCAGAAATGGTAGCTGGCAAAACCCTAAAAGCAAAGCTGTGGATTATGACATCTGCTCTTACAAAAGAATTAGCAAAAAAGATGGGATATCTTGAAATCATAAACGATGTAGGAGGCGATATAGTAGCAGATACATGCTGGGATCAACCCTGCTGGGAATTTTTAAGCAATAAAAGAGGTGTAACAGATTCGGCCAAGATGGCATTTTACTCCAAGAGAAGAGACATGGAGTTTATCGTCAGAAGCGTACCAGAATGCATAGAAGCCGCTATAAAGGGGGTAGTCCAATGAACACAGAGAAGGTGGTATTCAAATGCCACAAGATAGGAGGAGGAAAGGCAGAAGGAGAAGCCATAGTATCTTCAGATGATATTTGTTTCTATGTAGTAGACCCCAAGACAGGCAAAGTAATTGATAAAAACCATAGTTTACAAGGTAAAAGCATTGCAAACAAAGTATTAATACTCCCAAGTGGAAAGGGCAGCTCAGTAGTGCAAGCAGACGGACTATACCAATTAGCAATGAACAACATGGCACCCAAAGCAATGATAATAGAGCACCCTGATACTGTATTAGTCGTTAGTGCAATCATTATGGATATACCAATTGTGGATAAGGTAGATAGAAAATTCTACGAAATTATATCAGACCATGATTGGATAGAAGTTGATGCCGATAACGAAAAGATAACCGTCATAAAGCGATCCAGCTAAACAGATATATACCCTTTGCGAATTGCATACCGGGTAAGCTCTGCTGTATTCTTTAAGTTCATTTTTTTCATTATGTTCTGTCTATGACGGGCTACCGTATTTACACTTATATGAAGCATATCTGCAATTTCCTTGTTTATATATCCCTCAGCAAGGAGCTTGAGTACTTCTATTTCCCTAACGGTAAGCCTCTCTTTCTCGTTTTCCTTGGACCTCTCCCTAACAAGCATGTCAATAAATGCTTCCGAAAGAACCTTCTTGATACCGGGGCCAACATAAATCCTTCCTTCAGCCACAAATCTTATCGCCCTACTAAGTTCATCAAAAGCACAATCCTTCAAAAGATACCCAGAGGCACCTGCTTTGAACATCTCCGATACCAAGTTTGCATTAGCATACATGGAAAGGGCTATAACCCTGGTAGTCCTATTCCTGTTTACTATAATCTTAGTAGCATCTATGCCATTCATTTTAGGCAACATCACATCCATCAATACTATATCTGGTTTTATATCTACAGATAAATCCACAGCTGATACCCCATCGCTTGCTTCTGCAACCACATTCATATCCATCTGCTTATTTATAAGAGATCTCAATCCTTCCCTCAAAATCTTATGGTCATCTGCAAGCAAGATACTATACACCTTACTCACCCTCACCACCTTCCTCCTTACACCCATCAAAAGCACAAGCAGGAACATACAAAGTTACAGTTGTCCCCTTATATTCACGAGAACTCACAGTGACATATCCTCCTATGAGCTTCAATGTCTCTTGCAGAGCAAACAAGCCGTAGCATTGTTTCTCCACCGCATTCGACTCAAGTGTATCAACGTCAAAACCACGGCCAGAATCCCTAACCTCCATAACGATCATTCCAGTGTCATCAAGTGCAACTTTTACCTCTGCAAAAGCAGTCTTCGCATGCTTAACTACATTCATCAAAAGCTCCCGAAGTGCCCGAAATAAAAATGCTTCTAACTCCATAGACAAACCCTTAGGTAACTCACCATACACGTACCTAACTTCAAGTCCATACCTATTGTAGAACTTATCCTTAAGCCACGATAGAGTTGCCTCAAAACCCAACTGATACAGAATAGGTATGCCTAAATCAAATGTTAAATCCTTCGTAGATTGGATACTATCATCTATGGCAGAGATGACCTTCCTTATCTGAAGACTGAGCGACTCATTGTTTTTCACATCTTCACACAACATCTGAAGTTTCAATTTAGAGAATGCCAAGTTCTGTCCAATAGAGTCGTGTATCTTCTGAGCCACACGGCGTCTTTCCTTTTCTCGCTCTCTGGCAAGTGCAGCAGAAAGGCTTTGCAACTTCTTGAGATATTGCTGTTCCCTCTTACGTGCCTCACTAATCTCTGTAATATCAAGAAATGCCCCTATTAACCCTGCAACATTACCACTCTCATCAAAGAAGACCGTCTTATTCAGTATGACCGTATGATATGTGCCATCGTGGTGAAGTATCTTCCTCTCATCAGAAGTAAATCCCCCTTCAGCAAGCAGCTTCTTATCACGCTCAAAGAGCTCTTCTGCTTGATCTGGATGCACAACATCAAGCACCATCCTGAATAGAATATCTTCTACATCCTTTCCCATAAACTCTGCATATGCCTTATTACACCCCAGATATCTACCATTTACATCTTCATAAAATATGGGTATAGGCACAACATCGAGTAATCTTTGGAAAAAATCCTTCCTCTGAAATACTTTCAGTATTTTATTAACATCATCTGATACCATTGAGCTCTCCTCACATACTCTTCAAAGTCCTCCTATTTCAATATTATATCTTACCGAAACAAGAGATCCACCAAACATGTGCTAAGAGAGGGAGCATAAGTCACAAGAATAAGCACCATCACAAGTACAACGAAAAACGGGATAACCTTCCTTGAGATTACTTCCATTCTCACATTAGAAATGGCAGAAGCCACAAAGAGATTCGGGCCATAAGGTGGAGTTATAAATCCCAAGGTCAGGGCTATTGTCATTATAACACCAAAATGCACTGGATCTATACCCATCCTCTTAATAACAGGAAGCAATATTGGCGTAAGAATAATCGTAGAGGAAAAGTTATCTATGAAGCAGCCTATAACTAACAAGAAAAGATTAATAACAAGCAGAATAACAAGTGGATTTGATGATACTCCAAGCAAGACATTTACTATCTGCACCGGTATACGCTCTATGGTTAGATACCTTGCAAACGTCATGGAAAGACCTATCATAAATATCACTGCACCTGTGATCTTAGCAGTATCCCTAAAGGCTTCATATATACTCTTCCACGTCAATTCCCTGTATATAAAAAGACCTATCACTATAGAGTAAACTACAGAAATACCACCAGCTTCAGTAGGTGTAAATATTCCTCCATATATACCACCAAGTATTATCACAGGTACAAGAAGTGCCCAAAAAGCCCTCCTAAAGGATATCCAAACTTGCTTGAATGATGGCTTTTCAAAACTTCTCACATACCCCCTCTTCTTGGAAACAAAATAAGAGATTATCATCAATGACAATCCCATGATAATCCCAGGGATAACACCAGCAACAAACAGCTTACCTATGGAAACCTGTGCTACTATACCATACACAACGAATGAGATACTCGGCGGAATTATTACGCCTATACAACCCGCTGCTGCAGTCAAAGCTGTGGCGAAAGCGCGGTCATACTTCCTCTTTTCCATCTCAGGGATCATAAAGCTACCAATAGCAGAGACCGTGGCAGTGCTGGAGCCAGAGATTGCACTAAAAAACATACACGCCAGAACTGTTACCATAGCGAGCCCACCGGTCACAAAGCCAACTATGCTATCTGCAAGGTCTATCAATCTCTTCGATACCCCTCCAACACCCATGAGGACACCTGCAAGTATGAAAAGAGGAATTGCCAACAATGGAAAGGAGTTTAAAGCCGTAAAAGATCTCTGTGCAATAATCACCAGAGGGATACTACTTGTGAAATACATTATTACTGCAGTGGCCACTCCTATAGAAACACCTATCGGAACGCCCAAAACCAAGCACGCAAGCAGCAACAAGAATAATATTGTCACATCCACACTACTCACCCACTTCTCTCTGTGTCTTTACTACTCTTATAATCTCTGCAACCAACCTTATACCCATAAGTGTAGCTCCAGCAGGTATAGCAGCATATGCGTACCCCATGGGAATGCGCATAGCTATGGAAAGCTCCCCATGGCTAAGAAGGAAGATCACAAGCTTTGTTCCCGTCCATACCAGAAAGAGACAAAAAGAAAACCATATCAGTACAGAAGCCATCTCAAGTACCCTTCTCACCGCACCATGAAATCTTTCAAGGACAAACAGGATTTTGAGGTGTGAACCCTGTTTAACAGCAAAACTTGTGCCAACCCACGCCTCCCATATAAACACATAAGTACACAGCTCCTGAACCCATGCTGGAGAGAAATAAAAGATGTATCTCATTATAACCTGCGCAAAAACCAGAGCTACGATAAACATCAGTCCACCTACAAGGAGATACTCTTCTAATTTATTAAAGAAATTCCTTATCCCCATCTGTATCCTCCAAACTTCAGAGTGGCCACCTTAAAATGCTCAATCATTCAAATATGGAATCAAATAACTCACGCCCAAGCTTATTACGGAGCCTGTCATATACACCTCTTGCTGCCTTGGCAAAGACCTTCTTCTCAGCAGAAGTCAGCTTATTTACTATCATCCCTTTTTCCTTCAGTATCTCCAAATCCTTTTTCTCCCTTCTATTACAAATATCCCTCTGAGCATTCCTAAATTTTACAGCTCCATCCTCCAATACTTTCTGCAAGTCCTTAGGCAGAGATTTAAAGAACTTTTCACTCACCAAGACCGATATGCTCGCGTATGTGTGAGCTGTAAGAGAGAGGTACTTTTGAACCTCGTAAAATTTTAATGCCTTAATCACAAAAACAGGATTATCCTCCCCATCAACAACGCCCTGCTGAAGCGCAGAATAAAGCTCCGAAAATGCCAAAGGTGTAGGACTTGCACCCCATGTCCTGAACATATCCATATAGGTTGGTGCCCTCATAACCCTTATCTTTAATCCTCTTAAATCCTTCGGGCTATGTATAGGACGACGATTATTCGTAATATGCCTAAACCCTATCTCTGCAAACGCAAGACTCCTCAGACCATGCTTGGGTAAATAACTAACAAGTTTTTTACCCTTTGGGCCATCAAGCATCTGGTAAGCCTGATTCTTCGTCATAAAGAGATACGGCAAATCCAATATTTGCAAAGCAGGTTCAAACGAGGCCAAAATAGCAGTTGCCGGCAGACACATCTCAAGTGAACCAAGTTGAAGTGATTCAATCGTTTCACTATCACCACCAAGTTGGCCTGCAGGATAAAGCTCAACCTTTATCCTACCTCCAGAAGCCTTCTCAACATAAGGTTTGAACACTTGTCGCATTGCCACATCATGCGGGTACCCTACAGGAACTACATACGCTACTTTTAGCCTATATTGTGTAGCACCAAAAGCAGGTAAAACCATAGCCCCTAATAAACCAATAACTAAACACCCTACTAACACTTTCCTCACGGCACACACCTCCATCACAATTTAGTAAAAACCCATTTTTAGGATAACATTCAGAAGTTGAAAAACTATACTATATATAGGTAGAAGATAAAGGAAAAGCGATAGTAGATTTATACTATACACAAAATGGAAGACAAAGAAAGACAACAAAAAAGCCCCAGCGGAGAAGCTGGGGCTTTTGGCCCTATCTGAGTCAGAATTACATTGGTGGCATTTCACCGCCAGGCATCGGCATCTTTTCCTTCTTCTCAGGTTTATCAGCAACCAGCACTTCAGTTGTCAGTAGCATACTTGCTATACTTGCTGCATTCTGGAGTGCAGACCTTGTAACCTTAACTGGGTCTATAATACCCCTTTCAAGGAGATCTGCGTACTCACCTGTGAGAGCATCAAATCCCATGCTCTCTTTCTTCTCCTTCTTCAGGTGCTCAACAACTACAGAGCCCTCCATACCAGCATTCTGAGCAATCTGTTTTACAGGTTCTTCAAGAGCTTTCTTAACTATCAAGGCTCCTGTCTTCTCGTCACCTTCAAGCTCTTCAACAAGTTTTTCGACATCATCTACAAGTCTGAGGAATGCAACTCCACCACCAACTACTATCCCCTCTTCTACCGCAGCCTTTGTGGCAGAAAGAGCATCTTCTACCCTGTGCTTCTTCTCCTTCAACTCAGTTTCAGTTGCAGCCCCAACCCTTATAACAGCAACACCTCCAACTATCTTAGCCAGACGCTCCTGCAACTTCTCCTTGTCGTACTCAGATGTTGCCTCTTCAAGTTCCTTCTTTATCTGTTCAGCCCTCTTCTTTATGTTCTCAGGATCACCCATACCATTGACTATCGTTGTGGTCTCTTTGTTAACCTTCACCCTCTTAGCCCTACCAAGCATGGAAAGATCCACATTCTCCAGTTTTACACCAAGGTCCTCAGAGATGACCTGACCACCCGTCACAATCGCTATATCCTGTAGCATGGCCTTTCTTCTCTCACCGAAACCGGGTGCCTTTACTGCAACAGCCTGGAACGTCCCTCTCAGCTTGTTGACTATCAATGTCGCAAGAGCTTCACCCTCAACATCTTCAGCTATAACCAACAGCGGCTTACCTGTCTGAACAACTTTCTCGAGAACAGGCAGAAATTCCTTTACGTTGCTTATTTTACCATCTTTGATGAGGATGTATGGGTCATCAAGAACTGCTTCCATTCTATCTGCATCAGTAATCATATACGGAGAAATATACCCTTTATCAAATTGGAGACCTTCTACAACTTCGAGTTCTGTACTAAGTGTCTGAGATTCCTCAACCGTAATAACTCCTTCCTCTCCAACCTTCTCCATTGCATCAGCAATAATATTACCTATTTCCTTCTCGTTAGCAGATATAGCAGCTACCTGCGCTATCCTATCTTTAGACTTCACATGAATTGCCATAGATTTCAGTCTATCAACTGCCTTCTCAACTGCTTTCTCTATGCCATATCTCAGTATCATCGGATTTGCACCAGCAGCTATGTTCTTTAGGCCTTCCTTTATCATAGCCTGCCCAAGAAGTGTCGCAGTGGTTGTACCATCACCCGCTACATCGTTTGTCTTACTGGCAACTTCTTTCAACAGCTGTGCACCCATATTTTCATAAGGATCTTCCAGCTCTATCTCTTTTGCAATGGTTACACCATCATTGGTTATCGTAGGTGAACCAAACTTCTTCTCAAGCACAACATTTCTCCCTTTCGGCCCCAAGGTAACCTTAACCGTATTTGCAACCATGTCAACGCCACGCTCTAAAGCCCTTCTTGCCTCTTCACTGAAATTTATCATCTTCGCCATAATTACCAACCCCCTTTTCTATTTAAGTATGGCAAGGATATCCCTTTCACTCAGGATAAGATACTCCTCGTCTTCGAGTTTCACCTCTGTACCAGCATACTTAGAGTATATAACCTTATCCCCAACAGAGACCTCCAAAGCAACTTTCTGTCCATTGTCAAGCACCCTACCAGAGCCAACTGCTATAACCTCTCCCTGCTGAGGTTTCTCCTTTGCAGTATCAGGAAGCACTATACCTCCTTTTGTCTTCTGTTCCTCCTTAATCGGCTTCACAACAACTCTGTCACCTAGCGGTTTCAACTCCATCCCTATCCCTCCTTTATCCTTTTTCTGATTATTAGCACTCACTACTATCGAGTGCTAACAGCAAGCAATATATTATCCATCAGGAGCAATATAATCAAACCTAATCAGAAGTAATAAAATAAGGTTATAAAGAATTATCCAGATTTTTTGAGGGAAGAAATAGTTATATGTCATTCATTCTATCAATTTTAAGCTGGGATTAACCTCTATATTAAACTCAGAAATTTCTCCTTTTACAAACCTATAGTAACCTGCTTCTGCTATCATAGCACCATTATCCGTACAATAGGCAAATGCAGGGAAATATCCCTCTATCCTCTCTTCTCTTATTCTTCGTCTGAGAGCGGTATTTGCAGAAACACCTCCAACAACAGCCAATTTCCTTATGCCGGTCTCCTCCATCGCCTCTTTCACTCTCATTACAAGAAAGTCTATAACCGTCTTTTGAAAACTTGCAACTACGTCTTCAACACGATATTCTTTACCCTTAGTATAATAATATACTGCGCTCTTTATACCACTAAAGCTAAAATCAAGTGTTCTGCCTTTAAAAGCAGGTATAGGAAGATTAATAGCAAATGGGTCTCCACCTTTTGCTATTCTATCTATAATTGGTCCACCAGGGTAGCCCAGTCCAAGAAGTTTTGCTACTTTATCATATGCCTCTCCTACAGCATCATCCCTCGTGCTACCTAAAAGTTCATACTCTCCAACATCTTTAACTAACACAAGCTCTGTATGCCCTCCAGAAACTATCAAAGATAGGAATGGAAACTTAAGCTCCGGAAAACTCAGGAAAACAGAAAATATATGTCCTTCAAGGTGATTTATGCCTATAAGGGGAATATCCCTCATGTATGCTATACCCTTCGCAACAGTAAGACCCACAAGCAAAGAACCTATCAGCCCCGGTCCATAAGTAACAGCAATCGCATCCAGCTCCTCCAATCTAACAGATGCATCCTCAAGTGCCTTATCTATCAACTGAATAATAACCTCTATGTGTTTCCGTGAAGCTATTTCAGGAACAACCCCACCAAAAGGCCTGTGAAATTCTACCTGTGAAGACACAAGATTAACCAACACATCATCTCTACCACGAAGAATGGCAACACTCGTATCATCACAGGACGTATCTATACCCATTATCAAAGGTTCCCTCATCTCTTCCTTCCCATCTTCACAAGTTCTTTTGCATGTTCAACCACTTTTGGTGTTATATCTCTTCCCCCAAGCATACGAGATATTTCTTCCACCCTTTCAGCCTCAGTGTCTAAGGAAGAAATCTCGACAAATGTCCTATCTCCATCCTCATGTTTGAGAACTCTGAAATGTTTGTCTGCAATGGCCGCAAGTTTTGGATGATGAGTAATCATAATAACTTGCCGACACATTCCTATGTCGCGAATCCTATCAGCTACAGCAGACACAGCCACACCACCAATTCCAATATCTATCTCATCAAACACCAAAGTAGGCACACCATAGACCTCGGCAAGAACCGATTTTATAGCAAGCATAATCCTTGAGAGCTCCCCACCAGAAGCAACTTTAGAAACAGACAGAAATTCCTGTCCAACATTAGTAGAAACAACAAAATCAACCTTGTCCACTCCCATTCTACCAAGTGGAGCAGGTGAAACATCCACTTTAAAAGACGCTTTTTCCATCGCAAGAGAGCGAATAGCCATCTCAATTGCAACTGCAAGGTTCTCTGCACTGTCCTTCCTTGCACCTGAAATTGCGCGTGCCTCTTTATCTAACCAATCCTCCAGTTCCTCCACCTTCTCTAAAAGACCACTATAGTCACTGGTAAGAGATGCTATTTCCTCCAACCTTTTTCTTACACTATCCCTATATTCGAGCAACCCTCTTACGTCAGGCCTGTTGTATCTCTTCTTAAGCAACTCTACTCTATCAACCATATCTTTAAGTTCCTGTAGTTTTTCCTCATCCAGATAAAGGCCACTATGATAAGAAAGCATGTCATTTGCGAGCTCTTTCAGCTCTATTGACAAATCATATATTCTACCTACCATCTTTTCCACATTTCTGTCTAATACAGCTACTTCAGATAATATCTTCCTCACAGAAAACAGATTTTCCACCACTCCCAACTCTTTGTCATCACCCAACAACACAGATGCAGCTGTAGAAAGCCTCTCTTTGATATCAAGCAAGTTCTCCAATCTTGCGAATTCCCTTCTCAAATCCTCCTCATCTATATCATCCAAGGGCAGAGACGAAAGTTCCTTCAACTGATATTCATACATCTCAAGTTCATCATTAATCCTCTCTTTTTCACTCTGTAACTTTTCAACCTTTCTTTTCACTCGAATATACTCATCGTACCTATCTGCAAACCTCCTCACCCTATCGGATATGCCAATATATCTATCCAGCAAATAAAGATACTCTGCAGGTCTAAGCAGTACTTGAGTGGAAAACTGACTATGTATATCTACCAACAGGGGTAGCAGTTCCCTGAGCATAGATAGAGGGACCGCTCTCCCCTGAACATATGCCTTGCTCCTGCCACTTGCAGATAACTCCCGTCTGAGTATGAGTTCATCATCACAGTCCAGCCCAAACTTCTCCTTTAGAATATCCTTTTCGCCCTCACCCGGGAAAAACGTTGCCTCCACAACGAGAGTATCCTCACCACTCCTTATCATATCATAATCTGCCCTTCTTCCAGAAAGCAAGTTAATAGCCTCAACTATGATAGATTTACCTGCACCAGTTTCCCCTGTAAGGACATTAACACCTTTCCCAAACTCAATCTCCACATGCTTTATAACTGCAAGATTCTCAACATTCAGAGAGAGTAACATTGCAGTCCCTCCCGAAAAAAATCATGGAAATCTATGTCTCGGAAACATACCCCAACCAAGCTTTTTCCTCAAAATATCAAAGTAACTTCTACCTCTAAAACTCACTATCTTTACATTAAACGATGCCCTGAATATTTCAACCACATCTCCAGGCATCAAGTTCAACCCTTCCTGCCCATCCTGAGTCAGCATAAGGTCTTCATGGTCTGACTTGACCTCTACATACAGCTTCCTATCAGAAGACAGAACCAAGGACCTCGAATACAAAGTATGTGCACATATAGGAGTTACTATTATAGCATCCACATTAGGACTCACAATTGGTCCACCTGCTGAAAGGGAATAAGCAGTTGATCCAGTAGGAGTGGAAACTATCACACCATCAGCAGGATAAGAGACAAGAAACTTATC
>JAGHAJ010000107.1 GCA_021161545.1 Synergistota bacterium
GTCAGGAAGAAGTAGATGATTTCCTTGGTGAATACATCCTCCAAAACATATATCTTGACCCAAACGACCCCATGTTCGTCTGCAACGTAACACTCCCTAACGAGTTTACAGAAATGAGATACCAGCAGAAAGTCGCCATGGACAACGCACTGAAGGTCATTACTGACGTGCAGGAAGAATACTACAGAAGATTTGACAGAAGATACCACATAGTCGAAGAGTATTACACCAATGACGCTGATGTGGTATTGGTCACACTGGGATCCATGAGTGGCACTGCAAAGTATGTAGTCAACAATCTCCGCAAAGAGGGCAAAAAGGTTGGAACAGCAAAGATAACGGTATTCAGGCCATTTCCCGTAGAGGACATCAGAAGGATACTAAAAAACAAAAAAGTAGTAGGAGTATTTGACCGAAGTGCAGGGCTTGGAGGACAGGGAGGTCCAGTGTGGTGTGAAGTAACTGCAGCACTTAAAGAATGTGACTGCGATATAAGGTCTTATATAGGGGGATTAGGCGGTAGAGATGTATCAGAAAGCACCTTAAGAAAAATATTCGGTGAACTTCTGGAGATAGCCAAAGGCACAAGGCAGACCCATACCCAGTGGATAGATGTAAGAGAAGATGCGTTGAACATCAGGGAGGTAATAGAAGATGCTTAAAATCAAACATCAATCTAAGGGAATAGTATCTCACGGCATCAGCACATGTGCAGGTTGTGCACTTGAGTTGATAATGAGAAAGGTCACGGAAGTTCTTGGTGAAAATACTATCGTGATCATCCCACCCGGTTGTGCTGCATCGTTTGCAGGGGTAGGAAACAAAACAGCATTGAAGGTCCCGGGGTTCCTCAGTAATCTTGAAAATGCCGCAGCCTTTGCAGCAGGTATAAGAGCTACATTAGACATCAAAGGGAACAAAGAAACAACTGTGTTAGTCCTTGCAGGTGATGGTGCAACAGTTGACATAGGATTACAGGCACTATCAGGTATAATAGAAAGAAACGATAGGGTGCTTTACATATGCTACGACAACGAAGCATACATGAATACCGGCATTCAAAGAAGCGGCTCAACACCTCTGTATGCCAGCACTACCACAACCCCAGCAGGGAAATCAAGGAACAGAAAAGACCTCATGCAAATCGCTATTGCCCATAACATTCCGTATGCAGCAACGGCCTCGATCCACAACATAAAAGATTTACAGAGAAAGGTCAAAAAAGCCATGAATACAAATGGAGCTTCACTCATCCACATCCAGAGCCCATGCCCCACAGGATGGGGTTATGACCCATCGAAAACCATCCAGATAGCAAGGTTAGCCGTTCAAACAGGTTGCTGGATATTATGTGAATACGAAAACGGGAAATTTAAGGTCAACTACAAACCCAAAAGGCTAAAACCATTGGAAGAATACATAAAAATGCAGAACAGATTTAAACACCTATCCTCACAGCGGATAAAGAAGCTACAAAAACAGGTTACTGAGTACTTCGAAAGAAAGTGTGGGGAAAATGCATGTCACATAGAATCTTGATACTGAACATGGGTTCAACCTCAACGAAGGTGGCAGTTTACTCCGACTTAAACGAGGAAATAAACATATCTGTCAAGCACTCCACGGAAGACTTAAGCCACTTCTCAGATATATGGGAACAAAAAGAGTTCAGAAAGGGGATAGTCAAAAAGGTACTTAAAGACAACGGTTATAAACTAACGGATTTCAGTGCTATATCGTGTCGAGGAGGACTCATCAGGCCTGTGCCAAGCGGTGTCTATCTGTTAAACGAAAAGATGATAGAGGATATAAAAAGCGAAAGATATGGCATACACCCAACCAATGTGGGAAATGTCATCGCGTACGAGTTAGGTAAAGAAGCCAGAATACCCGTCGTAATTGTGGATCCACCAGTATCAGATGAATTATGTGAATTAGCCAGATTCTCTGGGATAAAAGAAATCAAAAGAGCAAGCAAGTATCACACACTTAACCAGAAGCAGGCAGCAAGGCTTGTCTCAAAGAAACTGGGTAGAAATTACAAAGACCTTAACATAATAGTTGTTCACTTAGGTGGGGGAATCTCGGTAGGCGCACATGAAAGGGGAAAAGTGATAGACGTCAATAACGCATTAGATGGAGATGGGCCATTTTCTCCTGAGAGTGCAGGTTCCCTTCCCGTAGGAGACCTCATTAAAATGTGTTTCTCAGGCAAATATACTGCAAAGGAGATGCTCACAAAGATCAGAGGCAAAGGGGGACTCGTTTCCTATCTGGGAACAAATAGCACCATAGAGGTAGAAAAGAGAATCAAAGATGGAGATGAATACGCCAAGCTCGTATATGAAGCCATGGCGTACCAGGTAGCAAAAGAGATTGGAGCAGCAGCAACCGTTCTAAAGGGAAAAGTGAATTGCATAGTCTTAACGGGAGGTGTAGCCAACTCGAAAATGGTAACAAACTGGATAAAAGAGAGAGTTGAATTCATTGCACCTGTACATATAATGCCCGGGGAAAACGAAATGCTCTCCCTTGCTGAAAACACCCTAAGATACCTCTGCGGAGAGATAGAGGCTAAAGAATACTAAAGATCCCAGCCCAGAATTTGGGCTGGGACAATGCTATTTTTCTATAACTATCCTGCCATCAACTTTGGGAGCTATGGTGCCACCAAAGTGCTTTATATAAGCATAAAGCACATCCGGTAGTGTAACAGTGGTATCATAACCCTTCCTGGATTTGAACACAAAGTATTTATCTCCACCGTGTGCAAGCCAGCTATTGGTAACTACCTTATAAACCTTATTGGGCATAAGTGGCCTCCAACCTCTCTTCGTCTTCACCTCAACCTTCGCTACCCTATTGCCCCAGGAAATGAGTTTTCCTTTGGGAGAAATAAGTGTAGGTTTACCCTTAAGGTTGTAGACAACCTTTATGCCAGATACCTGCAAGAATCCCCCGGTAGGTGTCCTATTTGTTCCACTGTAGTGGTCTCCCGAAGGTATTGCAGATGCAGAAATCTCCAGTATTTTAAGGATGTCTGAACCTTTAAGCCTAAATATCACAGCCGTATTTCCAAACGGATGAAGCGATAACAGTGTTGCATAAGAAATCTTACCTGCCGGATACACTCTATCCCCACGTATGCCTCCTCCATTAGTAAGTGCAATGTCTGCATCAAATTTCCACCTCATAGCATCAGCAAAGAAGTCACCTATGTTAGTTTCAGCTCTCCGCACAGATATCTTTCTTGCATCAAGGGGCACTTTACTAACACCTACAGGTGCTGACATCTTTTTTTTCATCTCTTCGACAAACGGCTTGAGATATACCATAACTGTAGGATCTTCCTTTATCTTCTTATCCAGGAGAATTAAATCCCATACAGTCTTCTTTACAACAGGTCTACCGTCCTTAACTGGCAAATAAAGCCTCCCTGCGTATATTGCCCTTGCTCCTGCCTGCACCACAACTGTCTTCCAGCCATTTGGTCCATCAACTACATGAAAATCTCTAACAACTGTATGACTATGACCACCCAGTATAGCAGCTATACCACTGACATGTTTTGCCAACATAATATCTCTATTAATACCTATGTGTGTGACTGCAATAACAACATCTACCCCTTGCTTCTTCAAAGTTCTAACGGCTTCATTTGCAACTTTGATGAGGTTTGTATCCACTTTCACACTATTACCGACATTGCTAATAGTAGGTAACTCAGGTGCAATAAGCCCAAAGAATCCTACCTTTAAACCACCAACATTGAGTATTTTGTACTTCCGTATCCTACCAATAAATGGTGGATAACACAGCTCCATGTTTGTGCTCAAAACAGCAAATCTGGCATGTTTTAGAGCTTCAGCATACACCTTTGGCCCAAGGTCGAACTCATGATTCCCAGGTGAAACAACATCATAACCAACAAGGTTCATAGCCCCATACTCAGGCACTCCATGGAAGGCAAGGTAGAATGGACCCATGAGGTCGTCTCCGCCAGATACCACTACTAACTTATTCCCGTACAGCTTTCTCATCCCCTTCACAACAGTAGCAACCCTTGCCAGTCCCCCTACCATCATCTTCTTTCCGCCAATCCTTGCTTTAAAAGGCATTATCTGACTCTGAAGGTCGTTCGTCTCCACAAACACCAGAACGCCAGATTTTGCCATAGCCATCTGTGGCACAAAGGCAAACACCAGCGAAAGAACAAGAACAGCAACTACATATTTCCTCATACAAACACCCCCTTAAGAAATCTTTTCCTTCGCCTTAGAATAAAGCTCTTCATACAACCCAGCTGATTTATCCCATGAAAAATCAAGAGCCATAGCCCTTTTGACAAGTCCTTTCCACGCTAAATCATCCTTATAAACTGCTAAAGCCCTCTGAAGGGCATCCATAAACGAAGAGGCTTTGTAATCTTCAAACACAAATCCATTTCCATTAGAAGGGTCCTTTGTATAATCTATCACTGTATCTGCAAGACCACCTGTTTTATGCACAACAGGTATACTACCATACCGTAAGGCTATCATCTGCCCCAAACCACACGGCTCAAATTTAGAAGGCATCAAAAACATATCACTTGCCGCATATATCCTGTTTGCAAGCACCGGGTCAAAGCCTATCCTGACAGCAAACTTACTCTTACACCTCTCGGCAAGGTCCAGCATAAGGTTTTGATATTTCTCCTCTCCACTACCAAGCACTACCACGCCTACATCACCTGCAAGCAGCTCATCCACGATTATTGCAAACAGGTCAAGCCCTTTCTGGTCAACAAGTCTTGATATCCAGCCTATCAAAGGAAGCTCTTTTTTAACCATCAACCCCATATCTTCCTGAAGTTTGAGTTTATTCTCAAGTTTCTTTTCAACAGTATCAGCATTATACTTCTGATATATACTCTCATCCTTCTCAGGGTTCCAGAAGTCCACATCTATGCCGTTTAAGATACCGTAAAGGTCGTCCCTACGGGAGCGTAGCACCCCATCTAAACCAAAACCAAAGGAAGGCTCCTGAATCTCCTTACTGTATGTGGGACTTACCGTGTTTATAAGGTCAGAAAACACAATTCCACCCTTTAACAGGTTGATGTTCCCGTAAAATTCAAGTGCATCCACAGTAAATAGATCCCAAGGAAGGCCAAGCCTCGGAAGTGTATCCTTTGGGAATATACCCTGATACGCAAGGTTATGTATGGTAAGAAGAACTGGTATTTTCATGCCGTAAATCTTCTTCAAAAATACAGGAATGAGGGCCGTTTCCCAGTCGTTACAGTGAACAACATCTACTTTCCACATATTGGATGTAATAACCTTCACTACTGCAAGCGAAAAGAAACCAAACCTTTGAGCATTATCAGGGTAGTCACCCTGGGAAGTGGAATAAACCTCTTCCCTGTCAAAGTAGTAGGGGTTGTCCACAAAATACACATCTACTCCCTCATAATTCACATGGAAAAAACTCGCCTTTCTTGAGCTTCCATCCACCCATACCTCTACAGGTGAAAGGGTTTCTTCAAAGTCATAACCATTTTTGTCCACCACCCTGTAAAGTGGAACAAATACACTAACAGTATGACCTCTGCGCACCAACACTTTTGACAAAGAACCAACTACATCTGCAAGTCCCCCTCTCTTCACAAAAGGGACCATCTCTGACGACACAATAACAATATTCAACCTTTATACCTCCCCATAACCCATGATCTAACATCTATATCTTCAAACAGCTTATCCCTTTGAAGAATTTCTCTGCAAAGGGTCATATCTTCTCGACTTATAGCCCCACTGCTCTCAAATCTTTCTAACACTCTATACAGTTTCAGAATATTGTCGTAGTGATAAGCTGCACGCTCCTCTGCGTAGTCTCGAGCACTCCACGTGGTCACAAGAAACGGCCAGTCAGAGGACTCAAGCAACAATAACTCCCTTAACATCTGTTTGAAGACTTCCATGGTATTTACATCCCTATAAAACCTGCCTGCATCCGGTATCCTCCGTCTCACCAGCTCTTCAGCCTCATATATCCTCTCCCATATCCACGAGGTCCACTCATTAAGCCATACATAGTGAAATCCGCCTTCACCCCAAGAGCCTTCAGGCAAAGATACTATATCTGCAGGTGGATTCTCTTCCAGATAATTGCTGGGAATGGTAGTCGAAACACTCTGGCTCTCAGATATCCTATCAAACACCCTTTCAAGCCACCAAACACCCTCAAACCACCAGTGTCCAAACAGTTCTGTATCGTACATAGCAACAACAACACCATCACCTATGTCTTTAAATATGCCATCTAAAAGAGAAACAAAATGATCTGCATGCATATCCAAGACACCTTCAATATTCTTCCTATTGTAGACATCTTTACCTCCAAGGTCCACATCAGCACCGGTGACACGCCAGTACCTCAATCCGCTGGGAAATCTCTTTTTATGGAATTCAAGGTAATTCGGGTCTCCCGGGTAGCCATGCTTACCACTCCACACCTGAAGTGCAGTAATAGGGTCTCTTGTGAAAAAGGTAACAGAGGATGAACCAACATAATGAGGCTCATAAGGGGACAACTCCCTATTTTCAGGTTCATATTCCTTAGCAATCCTGTCCCATAATAGTCTCAATCCTTCAAACCTATCAATGTAGGTACCTACCGGTTTACCACCTTTCAAAAGATGCGTGTCAACGAAGAAATACCTTATTCCATGCCTTTGAAGTATCTCCTCTATTCCAGCTCTATCAATTATTTCCCCTCTTCCCACAGGAGGAGACCACTTATATCCAGGCCTATAGGCACACTCCGGCAACCAGAAGCCCAACGGCTGCCTATTAAAGTACTTCTCATAAGTTCTAATTCCTTCCCGCACCTGCGCATTTACATCCTCGTCATACTTCAATAAGGGAAGATAACCATGCGTTGCAGCAGAAGTAATAATCTCTATGGCACCTTCGTCCTGCAACCGAGAAAACTTGCCAATTATGTCCCCCTCAATACTGGTGAAGTATACCAGTATCTCAGAGTAATATTCCTTCCAGAAAGATGCAATCTCCATCATCCTGCTGTCATTCACACTCGAGAAGTACTTGATATCCTCAGTGGCTGCATCAATCCTCCCTGTAAGGTAATTTTTGAATCCTATCCTAAATGTGCTACTACTGAGCTGTTCAGCCAAAACAGGCGTAATACTCACAACGGAAAGATTTCTTCTACCTCTCTGAGCCTGCCTTTCGAACATACGTAGTAAAGGAATATAACTCTCCGCTGCTACCTCGTAAAGCCAATTCATACCGTGTGGCCATGTTCCATGTCCCAACACATAGGGTA
>JAGHAJ010000002.1 GCA_021161545.1 Synergistota bacterium
AAATATCCTGTATGACGTGGGTTCTGATTATCGTGTTCTGCTGAATAATACAGCATTTATGGGTGTAAATCTGAGAGATGTGGATATCATTGTTCTTTCGCATGGACATTATGACCATGGTAATGACTTGCACAGGATATTACAGGTTATAGGAAAAAGAGAAATCCCGGTTATAGTGCACAGAGAAGCATTTTCTAAGAATCCACCTCTCGCTCTTAATACCACCCCTGGGGATATTGAGTACTGGGGTGGGAACCTGATATACACAGAAAAACCCTACAAGATAGGGGATAATATCCTGATTTCTGGCACGGTGCCAAGACTTGAAGGGAACCCGTATCATCCCGTGCTGGATAGTGATGGAAATGTGGTAGATGAAGTGGTGGATGACATGTCTATATTTATAGACCTTGGAGATAAAGGAATAGCGGTGTTCACCGGTTGTGGCCATAGTGGGATAATAAATATAGTGGAATATGCAAGGAAACTCTTTGGTAAGCAGAATATATGCTGCGTTGTAGGAGGACTGCATGGACAGAAACAGAGCAGAGAAGTTATAGACAGAAGTGTGGAGTTTCTTAAGGGACTTGGTGCAAAGGTGCTCGCACCGATGCATTGTTCTGCAGGTATAAGAGATGGACTGAAAGGAGAGCCATCTTTTGTTGGCTTGTCTGCTGGAAGTGTACTTGAACTTTGAGGGGGGATAGAGGTGAGAAAAACAGCATTCTTATTCGTGTTTCTGGTTGCGCTCTCCTTTAGTGCTGTTGCAGTGGCGGGTACTACCTACCTCTCTATGGCTACAGGTAGCCCGAGTGGGGTCTATTACCCTGTGGGGAGGGCTATAGGTGGATTGATTACGAAGTATCTTTCAGACGTGGTTGTGAATGTGGAGGTGAGCACAGCTTCTGTATCTAACTGTGAGGCTATAGGTAAACATGCTGTGGACCTTGCCCTTGTTCAAAATAATGTTGCTACATGGGCATATATTGGTCGATATATGTTCAAAGGGAGAGCCATAAAGAACCTAAGGGCTATTGCTACCCTATACCCTGAAACTGTTCAGATAGTTACATTGAAGGGTCGTGGCATAAGTGTTATTTCTGATCTTGTAGGTAAGAGGGTTTCTATCGGAGCTCCTGGTAGTGGGACATCTATAGACGCCGAGTCTATATTGCAGAGGTGTGGAATCAAGTTAGATAGTCTGGAGGTATATCATCTCTCTTTCTCTGAGACAGTTAGACAGATAGAGAATGGAAAGATAGATGTTGGTTTCATTACTGCAGGTTATCCTACAGCTTCCATAATGAATCTTGCATCTCGGAGTAAGATAGAACTGGTTTCCATACCAGAAGATATGATAAAGAAGATACATGCGAGCTATCCATACTATGTCAAGATAGTTATTCCAAAGGGTATATACAAAGGGCTTGGACATGATGTTACCACTGTTAGCTGTATGGCGATGCTCGTGGTAGATGCTGCGTTACCCAGTGAGCTCGTTTATAATATTACAAAGTCCATCTGGGGACATATAAATGAGATATACACTGTCCACGAAAAGGCCAGATACATTACACTCGATACCGCACTTGATGGACTTAGTATCCCTCTTCACCATGGTGCAGAGAAGTATTATAGTGAGAAGGGTATTTTAAAGTAGCGGATAATGTGTGTGTTTAAGGTGAAGATACTTTCTGCAATAGGTGGTGCGGTGGTAGCTATCTTTTTCCTGTTTCATCCTGTTAGTTACCTTCAGATATACAAGGATGGGAGGTTGTGCGTTTCCTGGTATGTGAGTGGTGGAACTGTTATACACTTTCAGACGGTAAACTCTGTTGAGGGAAGTAAATGGGACGAATACTGGCAGTTGTCCGAAGATGGAGGGCTTTATGTTGTCAGTACTGTGTATAGGGATGTAGGAGCTGGCTTTCCGATTGCTCCTTCGGGGAGAGAGGCTTTTAGACAGTTAAGGAGTGGGTTTTGTATATACAATATGCACAGAAGGGTGACGCTTCCTGTTTACATAAGATTTGACGGAAAGAGAGATATTGTTGTTGGAGTAGGAGGGAGGAGATTTGTTTTTAGTCAGTTTGGAGAGGGACTTTACACCTTGAGGCTCCTTAGAGTGCCGTGGGTGAAGGTTTTACTTGTAAGGGGGTGAAAATGTGATTATAGATGTCCATGTGCACATACTCCCACCAGAAGTGATACATGAGGTAGAACACTACAGGGAGAGGGATGAATACTTTGCACTTCTGCATAAAGACCCGAAGAGCAGGTTTGCTACTGCTGAGACCATTATTGAAGAGATGAACAATAGCAGTGTTGATAAGAGTGTGGTGTTTGGCTTTGCTTTCAAGGATATGGGTATTTGCAGGATGCTGAATGATTATATAATGGAGAGTGTAAAGAGGTATCCGGATAGGTTAATAGGGTTTGGTGTTGTAAATCCGATGGATGGAAAGGTTGAAAAGGAAGTTTTGAGGTGTAAAGAGGGCGGTTTAAGGGGAATAGGAGAACTTTTTCCTGATGGACAGGGGTTTGATGTAGGAAACCCTGATGAAATGCATAAATTTACATCTATATGCAAGGAGCTTGATATGGTTGTCTCTATACACAGCAATGAACCAGTTGGCCATTACTATGAAGGTAAGGATTCCACACATCCCGAAAAGGCTTACAGATTTGCGTTGGCTAATCCAGAGCTTAACATAATATTTGCACATTGGGGAGGGGGGTTGTTTTTTTACGAGCTTATGCCAGAAGTGAGAAGGGCACTAAAACGGGTGTTTTATGATACAGCGGCTTCTCCATATCTCTATAGTAAGGAGATATACAATGTCGCAAAAGCGGTGGGCATTGTAGAGAAGGTATTGATGGGGTACGGATTTTCCTCTTATTGGTCCGAAAAGATACATAAAAGAGATTAGCTCTACTGAGTTGAGCGAAGGTGAGAGAGGAAAGATTTTAGGAGGGAACGCAGAGAAATTATTTGGTGTATAGAGGAGGTGTTTTTTCATGAAGCCAAGGGAAATGGCATCAATAATAGACCTTACGGTTCTAAAACCGGAGGCAACAAGTACTGATATCGATAGGCTCTGCGAACAGGCCAAAGAGTACAACTTTTATAGTGTATGTGTTGCGCCGTTTTGGGCAGAAAGAGTGAAGAAAAATCTTCAGGGAACGGATGTTAAACTGGCTGTTGTTGTGGGTTTTCCTCTTGGAAATACGACTACAAGCAATAAATGCAGAGAAGCTGAAGAGATTGTCTCCATAGGGGTGGATGAGATTGACATGGTGGCTAACATAGGCAAGGTCAAAGAGCATGACTGGGAGTTTGTAAAGCAGGAAATTGCTGCAGTTAAGGATGTTGTGGGAAATAGGGTTTTGAAGGTGATAATAGAGTGTTGTCTTTTGACAGATGAAGAGAAGATATCTACAACAGAAGCAGTTGCGGATGCAGGAGCAGATTTCGTGAAAACCTCAACGGGATTTTCCAAGGGAGGCGCAACTGTAGAAGATGTGAAACTACTCAAAGAGGTGGCTAAAGGAAGACTGAAGGTCAAAGCAGCAGGAGGAATAAGGGATTACGATAAGGCCCTTTCTATGGTGGAGGCAGGTGCAGATAGGATAGGGGCGTCTAAGGGACTTTCTATTATAGGAGTGAAGTAGTTGAGGAGTGGTATTGCATATCTTCCGCTGCACGGTGGCAGAGCACCGAGGTGGCTCTTTGATAGAATGAAGAAATTGGCAAGGTATATGGTTATTGCTTTTGTGGAGGAATGGGGGCCGGAACTTTTCCTTCAAAGGGTGTCAGATCCGTTTTGGTTCCAGGCGTTTGGTTGTGTTTTAGGATTTGATTGGCATTCCAGTGGACTTACAGTGACTACAACAGCAGCTATTAAAGAGGGTATAA
>JAGHAJ010000159.1 GCA_021161545.1 Synergistota bacterium
CGGAGAGGTACCGCAAGCGTTTAAGGACAACCAACGGCATAGAGAGGTTGAATGAGGAGATAAGGCGCAGGGAGAGGGTTATACGTATATTTCCTAACAGGGAATCGGCAGTTAGGCTGATTGGAGCCTTGTTGATTGAGATGGACGACAAGTGGGCTGGTGAAAGGAGATACTTAGATATGGCGGACTATTACGAATATGTTTTATTCCGGCGAACCAAACCGAGTCCCAAGATCTGTTACTTTGACAAGAGCTAATAATGCCATTACCAGAGACCTAAACAAATTTACACAAAATATGGGACTTGACCGAAAAAATACATGCTAGTGGCCCTTGGCATAGTGCTTTTTTCGTTTGTCATAGGTGTTTATTTCTATCCAAAGTTGCCTGATGTAATGGCGTGTCACTGGAACTCTCAAGGTGAGGTGAACGGATATACCTCGAAGTTTTGGGGAACCTTTATGATACCCTTTATACTCCTTGGACTTTTTGTGCTCTTTTGTAAATTAGCTGGTTCTGTCCCGGAAAGATTTGGTAAGTGGTTTGTACCTGTTTTCTTCGTGTTTATGGTGGGGGTGCAAATTTGTGTTATCTTGTGGAACCTTGGCTTTGAAGTAAAGATAGCCAGTGTTGTTATGATTGGTATTGGGGCATTGCTGTTTTTTACCGGCGTTATTTGCAAGGGATTGAGGAGAAATAGACTTTTCGGTGTAAGGACGCCTTGGGCACTGAGGAGTGAGAGGGTATGGGATAAGACTCAGAGAGTTGGAGGAACTGCCTTTAAGATAACTGGTGCAGTTGTCTGTATTGGTGCGTTTTTCCCTAAATATGCGTTGTTCTTCATCCTGATGCCCATTGCCCTTGCAACGGTGTATGTGATGATTTATTCTTACATTGAATATAAGAGGGAGGTTGGATGAGCTCGTGCGGTTTAGATGTGTTGTACTCTTTTTGCTTGTTTTGTTTGTCCTCCCTGTATGGGGATATGCGAGGAGTTTGAGAGTAGCTGCACTTTTCTCTGGCTCTGTAAAAAATGACTGGAATTCTATCATTCACGGTGCAATCTTGAGGGGCAAAAAGGAGTTTGGGTACAGTTATTCTTACAGAGATATACTTTCTCCCCCAGGATTGCTTGCAGCAGCAAAAAGATTTGCATCTTCTGGGTATGGCATTATCTATGCAGATGGCTTTGCTGCCGAGGGTAGTTTGAGGATGCTTGCAATGGGTTTTCCTGATGTGAAGTTTATCCTTGCTTCTGGCAGGGGAGCGGTTAAGCCGAATGTTTCTGTGTTTGATGACTGGATTCAGGAGCCGGTATATCTCTGTGGTATGATGGCTGGTAGGCTTACCCGAACAAATATAATAGGGATAGTTGGTAGCTATCCTGTTCCGAATGTGAACAGACTGATAAATGCTTTTATTATGGGGGCAAGGGAGGTAAACCCTAAGGTCAAGGTAAAAGTGGACTTTGTAGGTAGCTGGTATGCCCCATCGGAGGCGAGAGCACTTGCACTTTTCTACATAGGGGCAGGTGCAGATGTGATGTTTGCGGAGACCCCCGGCGTAATAGAGGCATGTAAAGAAAAGAAAGTCCTTGCATTTGGCAACCTCCTTGACCGTCATAAACTTGCACCTGATACAGTGGTGACAAGTGCTATCTGGGACTTTTATCCGACCGTGAGGTTTGTTACCTTTTCTGTCCTGACGGGAACATGGGTGCCAACAGACCTGAGAAGGTGGTCTATGATGGCGAAGGGTGGAGCAAGATTGGCGCCTTTTTATGATTTTACCTCAAAGCTACCTGCCGATGTGCTGAAGATGGTGGAGACAAGAAAAGAGGAAATCATTGAGGGAAAGTTTTATGTGCCCATCGATGATAGCTATCCCAAGTCGGACTGATTTCTGGTATAATACCTTAACAATTTTGCTTGGGAGGCAGTGTGTATGTTTCTTGAGGAGCTGCAGAAGAGGGTTTTTATACTTGATGGTGCTATGGGCACGGAGCTTCAGAAGAGGGGTGTAAGCAAAAGAGATTGTCCCGATTACCTCAGCATAAAGGAACCAGAGCTCATAGTGCAGATACATCGTGAGTATGTAAATGCGGGTGCCGATATAATAGAGACCAATACATTTGGGGCAAACCGAATAAAGCTTTCCTCTTATGGTTTGCAGGATATGACGAGGGAGATAAACATAGCGTCTGCACGTATTGCGAGAGAGGTTGCAGGTAATAAAGTGCTTGTTGCCGGTTCGATGGGGCCGCTTGGTAAGCTCATAATACCTTTGGGTGAGCTTGACTTTGAAGATGTCTATGAGGCATTCAGGGAACAGGCAATGGCACTTGAAGAGGGTGGAGTTGACTTTTTGCTCATAGAGACGATGATAGATGTGCAGGAGGCAAGAATAGGTGTAATGGCAGCAAAGGAAAACACCAATTTGCCCGTAGCCTGTTCTATGACATATACGGACGAGATGAGGACGGTCTCAGGTTCCGACCCTTTTACTGCTACTACTATACTTGATGCAGCTGGAGCTGATATCATAGGAAGCAATTGTGGAGAGGGGTTCCAGTGGTATGATGAGATAATATCGGAGATTAAAAGGGCTACAGATAAGCCCATCATCATATATCCGAATGCTGGCATACCCATTATGAGAGAAGGAGGCTCCGTTTTTCCTGCTACACCTGAGGAATTTCTTGGGCGTGCAAAGAGGTATATCTCTATGGGTGTTAGCATAATGGGTGGTTGCTGTGGAACTACTCCAGAGCATATAAGACTGCTTTCAGAGAGTTTTAAGGACAGAAAGAAAAGCCCGGTAAAAAGGGAATTTAGGAGGGGATTTTCGCTTGCAAGTAGGACACAGGTGGTTTCAGCCGAAGGTGGATTTTTGGTGATAGGTGAGAGAATAAATGTGAGTGGGAGGAAGAAGCTGTTGCAGGAGGTATCTGAGGGTAGCATGAGAACGGTGAGAAAGGATGCACTTGCACAGGTTAGAAGGGGAGCAAAGGTGCTTGATGTAAACCTTGGATTACCTGCTTTAAGGAAACCAGGACTGATGAGAGAGACCATTTATCTCTTGCAGAGTATAGTTAATGTGCCTTTTTCCATAGATTCTGATGCGTACGATGTGGTGGATGAGGGGTTGAAAGCCTCTGCTGGAAAGAGCCTTGTAAACTCTGTGAGCGGGAAGGAAGGTGCCTTAAGGGAGCTGCTTCCCTTGGTGAGGAGGTTTGGTGCCAGTTTCATAGCGTTGCCCATAGACGAAAGTGGCATACCTGACACGGCAGAGGGTAGGGTAGATGTGGCAAGAAAAATTATAGAAAGAGCCTTGGAAGAGGGTATTTCTTCGGACAGGATAATAGTTGATGGGCTTGTCTTTACGGTTGCGAGCTCCCAGACACAGGCAGTTGAGACCCTAAGGGCAATAAACCGGATTAAATCAGAGTTTGGTTTGCCTACTGTGCTTGGTGTCAGCAATGTCTCCTATGGACTGCCACAGAGAGGCATAATAAATGCGGTTTTCCTTGCCATGGCAATCTACAGTGGGCTTGATGCAGGAATAATAAATCCCCTTGATGACAGGATATTTCACACTGTTATTGCTGCCGATGTACTTATGGGGAAGGATAAAAATGCGGAGAGATATATCTCTACAGTTCAAGGAGAGAAGATACAGAATGACAAGCCTGTAATTGATGAACTCTCCATTGAGGAGGGCTTAAGGAGGTGTATCCTTGAGGGGGATAAGGAGAGCATAAAGCAGTTTGTTGTTAAGGCGGTTGATGAGGGGCGCACGGCGTTTGATATTCTCAATAATATCCTTATACCGGCCATGAGGGAAGTAGGAGACCTTTATGAGAAAAAAGTCTATTTTTTGCCACAGCTTGTGATGTCGGCTGAGGCGATGCAGGTTGCCTTTGAAATGCTAAAGGATAGGCTACCAAAGGCTGATACAAAAAAGAGCAAGAAGGTGGTAATAGCCACTGTCAGCGGTGACCTTCATGATATAGGTAAAAACATAGTGGCACTTGTGTTGAAAAACTA